>JAZQAP010000615.1:0-1955 GCA_045545275.1 Thermoguttaceae bacterium
CCCCATTTTAACCAAATTAATACGGCGCCGCGTTGCTAAGAAAAAAAGCGCCGATTTCGCGCGGCTAACGAAATCGCCGCCTAAACGCCGACGCTCTTAAGCGTTGTAAAATCAACGTTTGAACGCGATTTTGCGAAGCAGGTCGAGCGGAACGATCGCGAACGCCAACAACGCGCACCAGAACCAGCTCGACGCGCTTAACGGTTGAACGTGCAAGACTTTGCCGCCGAACGTAACGACAAGAAACTGCAACGCGAAAACGCCGAGGAAAACCAAAAGGAACGTCGGATTTTGTCGCAAACCGCTGAAAACTCTCGTGTTTGACGTGCGCGCGTTGAAACCGTTGAACGAGATCGCCATCATAAAGAACGCGAAAACGGCGGAACGCAGGTAGTCGAGTTCGGCTTCCGCGAGCGCTTCGTTCGCTTCTTTAAGCAGTACGATTCTTGGGCTCGCCCCGTGTCGCGGTTCGTTGGCTTGCGCGTCGAACGGCGCGGCGTCGGCTGTTGACGTTGCGTCGTCTGGATCGAGGGTTTTAATTTCAACCGCGTTATGCGCCGCTTGCTTCGCGTCCGCTTCGAAGAGTCCGCGAACCGGCGCGACGAAGAGAATCGATAAACTGATCGCGGTGATAAACAACGCGCCAAAAAGGATTTGCGTTAACATCGATTTCGTAACGACGGCTTCCGAACGCGGAATCGGCTTCTCCTTCATATACTCGGCCAACGCCGGTTCCGCGCCGAACGCCAGCGCCGCCAACGTGTCCATCACCAGGTTGACAAGAAGTAACTGAACGACCGTCAACACGACGTTGACGCCGAACATCGGGCCGAGGAAGCAGGTCAAAACCGCCGCGACGTTCACCGTAAGTTGGAAAATCAGGAACTTTCGGATGCTCTTGAAGATCGTGCGCCCGTAAAGAATCGCTTTGGCGATCGACTTGAAGTTGTCGTCCAAAATCGTGATTTCGCCCGCTTCTTTCGCGACTTCGGTGCCGCTTCCCATCGCGAAACCGACGTCGGCCTTTTTCAGGGCCGGGGAGTCGTTGACGCCGTCGCCGGTCATCCCGACGACGAGGTTAAGTTCTTGCGCCAAGGTAACTAAGCGGCTTTTGTCGCTCGGCAGCGCGCGGGCGACAACGCGTAATTTCGGTAGGAGCGCTTTCACTTCGTCGTCCGATTTGGCGCCGAGTTCGGCGGAGGTTAACGCGACTTCGTCGTCGGCGCGCAACAGTCCGGACTCTTTCGCGATGGCGACGGCGGTTTCCTTGCGGTCGCCGGTGATCATAACGACTTGAATTCCGGCGTTTTGCGCGACGGCGATCGCTTCGGCGGCTTCCTTGCGGACGGCGTCGCGAATCCCGATGACGCCGATTAGCGTCAGCGGCGCCTCGTCGTTTTCGCCGTCGGCTTTCGCGACCGCCAAGAGTCGCATCGAGCGGGCCGCTTGGTCGAGCGAGAATTTTTCGATCGCGCTCTTGTCCGTAAACGCTTGGGCTTGGCCGTTTGCGTCGAGGTAACGGTCGCATTGTTCGATAACGCGTTCCGCCGCGCCTTTAACGTAAACGACCGGGCCGTTTTCGCGTTTAACGACGACGCTCGACTTTTTCTTTTCCGAGTCGAACGGTTTAAATTGCAACGTTTGCGAACGGTCGACGGAGTCGGCGACGCCGTTCGCGACGAGGAAACCGAGGAGAGCGCGGTCGGAGCTGTTGCCGCCGAGAATCGCGTTTTCGGCGCCGACCGTCGCGCTGTTGTTGACGCCGACGCCGACGATAAATTCCGGCGTAAACCAAGACGGCGCGTCTTTTAGCGAACCGAACGTCGTCGCGTCGCCGAGCGCCAATTCCTCGACGGAAAGACGTCCTTCGGTGATCGTGCCGGTCTTGTCGCTGTATAAAAGACTCAAACTCCCCGCCGTTTCCAGACCGCCAATTTAAGTCGGAGGGCAAGCGG
>JAZQAP010000616.1:0-4435 GCA_045545275.1 Thermoguttaceae bacterium
ACAACCAGCCCAAGATGACCGACGTGTCCAAACCGCCGGAATACGCCAAAACGCACTTCTTCGACATAATCTCTCTCCGTTGTTTTCCGTTTTAAGGCCCGAGAGCGCGGGCGCGCCGGGTCGATTTTTTTAAGACGCAAAATAAACCTCTTATATATTACCCTCGACGGCGTTTTTTACAAGGGGAGGGCGTCCGTTTTTCCGCGTCTTTTTTCGTTTTTCTCCGGTTTATCGGTCGACTCGCATCGGCGGAGGCGGCGACGGCGACGGGGCGAACGTCAATAGTTTTCGAGCGGTTCGGCGAAGACCGACGGCCAAAGGGAGTCGCCGAAGTAAAATTGGGCGGCGAGAATCGCTCGTTTGGCCGGGTCGCGCTCGCGGTCGCCGAGTTCGCGGTTGGCGGCTCGAATCGCTTCGTTGTTAAAGCTTTCCGGTTGAAGGAGCGTCATGCATTGGTTGAAACGCTCGAGAATTTCCGGGGCGATTTCGACGTTTTGCGGCGGTTCCCAACGTTCGTCTTCGGGGCGTTCGAAGATTTTCGGGAAGTGGACGCGCAGGAGAATCGCTTCTTGGAGAACGCGCGGAATCCGGCGTCGCGACGCGTCGGCGAGGGCGGTTTTTTCGGCGAGATAAGCGTCGAAATAGCGAGCGAACGTCGGGAGGTCGCGCATTAGAAGGAGGGTCGCGAGGCGAGTTTCGCGCTCCGGGAGAGGGCGTTTCGCGAGGTCGTCCGTTTGAACGAGTTGATAACGAACGTGGTCGACGCAACGGGTCGTCGCGAAGTCGTCGACGTTCGGCTTTAGCGCGCGGACGGCGGCGAACGACGCGTCGAGTTCGGCGAGGCGTTCGTCGGAGAGCCGCGCTTGACGAAGATAGGGCGTAAACGACGATTTCTCGGCGCTTCGAACGTTCAAGTAGGCCGCCAGCTCCGCCGCTTTCTTCCGATGGAAGAGCGTTCCTTGGAGGCGGTAAAGGTAGCGTTCGGCGACGGCGCGGCGGTCTTCGACGACGTTGCAGAGGGCGAGCGTGAAGGCGGCCCAAGCGCTCCGTTCGCGTTTGACGACGTAATTGTTCGACGCGCAGCGCAGCGCCGGGTTGACGGCGCCGAACTCGTAAAGGAAGCGGTCGCCGCACATGCAGAACGTCGTCGTTTGGTAGTGTTGCAACGGACGCGTCGGCGTAAGCGGGCGCAAATAAAGTTCGTCGGCGAGGCGGCCGAGGCGCGACTGCGCTAAAACGCGGGCGGTGATCGTCGGGTTCGACGGCGCCGCGACCGTCGCTTCGAGGCGAACGATTTCCTCCCAATCTTCGCGGTCGAGCGCTCGGGCGATTCCGCAAAGCGCCGCGAAGTCGGGCGTGTAAAAGGAGACGCGGACGACGACGAGCGCAAGCGTCAGGAGCGCGAGGGCGGAAATCGTCGCCGCCGAGTCGAGCGAAAACGCCGGGCGCGCGGTTTGGGCGCTTTGCGACGTTTCGCGCGTTTGCGCTTTTTCGGCTCTTTTCGGCTTTTGCGTCGAGCGTCGCGTCGGCGTCGGTTTTAGCGGACGTTCCGGTTGTTGCGGTTGGACGGCTTTCGGGGAGCGGCGTGCGGCGGTTCGACGGAGCGCGTCGAGGACGGCGACCGCGACGAAGAAGGCGAGCGTCGCTCCGAGGAACGCCGCGTAAATTTGGTCGGTCGCCGTGTCGCGTTGCGAAACGGTCTCTTCGGTCAGTCCGGCGACGTAAAGGGCGCCGAGGCTCCGCGCGGTTCCGGAGAAGAGCGGCCAATAAAGCGTCGGGACGGCGAGCGTCCAAAGGGCGAGGAAGACGAGGCGTTTTCGAAGTTTTGCGACGATTTTGCCGGGTTTAACGGTTTTAACGGATTTAACGGATTGACTTGCGTCGACGGGGCGCGTCGCTTCTTTCAGGAGGCAAAGCGCCGCGGCGAGAAGCGCGAAGACGCCGAAAATCGGGAAACAAGCCGCGACGCCGAGCGTCAAAAACGCCGCTCGACCGCGTTCCGATTTCAGCGCGTCGAAAATTAACGCGAAAAATAAAACGAACGAATATTGAAAAACGAAGCTAAAAAGGAACGCGACGTCGAAATATTCGAAAACGTAATATTCGACGTTCGCAATTTGAATCGAAAGGAGCGCCAACGGGACGAACGATAACGGAAAGAGCCGCCCGGTTAACCGGAATAATCGCTCCGTTCCGAACTGAATAAACGCCAAAAATCCGGCTAAAATCGCCGCGCCGAGCGCCGGATAATAGAAAAATTGAACGAAAAACGCCGACAAGCGCAACGAAAGTTCCGCCGGGCGAATCGCGTCGGTCAAAAAAGACCAACGCCAAAGGAACATGTCGTATCCCTGCGCGACGTAAAGGAAATCGCCGTAGCGAACGCCCCAAAACCAAAGGAAAAAGAGAAAAAAGGCGAGGCGCGCGGCGAGCGGAAAACTAACGAAACGACGGCGCGTGTCGGAAAGCGGAGCGGAGGTCGGCGACATTGCGGAATTCCTTGCGGTCGGAGAAAGGGACGAGGCGCGGCGGCGACGAGAACGGGAAACGTCGAGCCGAAAAGAAAACGATCCGACTTCGACGCTCCCGAGGAAACGTCGAAAGTCGGGATAAACGTTAGCGACGCGAGGTCGCCGATTGAATTTCGCGCGGAAACGAAATCATTCTTCGCTCGAAAGCTCGATTTTGAGGTCTTTCGCGCCGCCTTCCGGAAGGGCGAGCGTCAAGCCGGACGATTCGGCGACGCCGTAATATTCCGGAATATCGGAAACGGCGGTCGGTTCCGGGCGACCCGGGAAGACGTCGTCGTGCGATTTGCCGCCCGCTTCGGCGAAGATTTTTTCTTCTTCTTCGGTGTAAGCGTCTTCTATGTGAGTTTTCGTAACTTTAACGCGGTATTCGCCCGGCGCGACGCCGTCGCCCGCTTGGAGCGTTTGGAAGACGAACTTGCCTTTATCGTCGGACGTCGCGCCCGCGCCGCGGGGGCCGACCGTCGTCGGAACCAAGGTGATCGACGCGCCGGCCAACGGTTCGCCGTCGAGCGTGATAACGCCGGAGTAGTTTTCGAGGCCGTCGAGCTGCGGAGCGCCGCCGCAACCGGTCGAAACGAGGAGCGCCGCGCAACAGGCGAGAGCGAGGGAAAGCGGTTTTTTCATTTTTTCGCGTCCTTTCGGGTAAGAGAGGCGAGGTTAGGTTTGTCGTCGATTATACGTCGCGCTTTGTCGAAGGGAAGGGCCGGAAAAGGGCGACGTTGAAAAAAGGGCGCTCCGACGGTTCGAAGCGCCCGCTTTTAACGGTTAAAACGGTTGAGCCGCTTTGCTCGAAGTCAGTTGACGTCGGTTTCGCCGCCGTCGCGGGAGCCGAGCGCGCCCCAAACGCCGAAGTTCGACTTGCCAGAGCGTTTGCAGAGACCGGTGTTGTCGCCGATCGTCGAGCCGGTCAGGTTGCCGCAGTCGATCGTTTCGCTAATAAAGCGAACCGAACCGTCGACCATTCCGACGTTGACGCCGCCGGCGTGGTTCGAGGTCGCCGAAAGGATGCGGACGCTGACGCCGTCGTCGCCGACGCCGCCGACCGAGCAGTTCGGGGAGTTCGGCGGAAGAATCGTGCAGAAAGCGCTGAACGGAAGTTGACCGTCGCCCCAACGCTTGCCGCGCGCTTGGTAGACGCTAACGTCGTTGCGGTAGGACGTCGTGTCGCCTTTGAGGTTGAGGCAGGCTTGCGGGTTGAAACCGCTAAGTTCGCAGGAGTTGTGGCCGGTTCCGGCGCCGAAAACGTCGCTGCGGCTGCAGGCTTGACCGTTTTTGAACGTCGTGGCGCCGTTGACGGCGACGACCGTTTCGCTGACGAGCGCGGTGTTCGAGGTTCCGTCGGTGATCGAGGCGAGCGGCGTCCAAGTTTTCGGTTGGAGCGCGCCGCGAGCGTAGTCGGTGCGACCGGAGGAACCGTTAACCCAGCCCCATTCTTCGGTTTTCGGGCAGTAGTCGCCGTAGCTGCAGACGTAGCTGGCGGTGCGATAACCGTCGATAAGGCTTTTCGTGCCGCCGTCGGACGGGCATTGGTAACCGGAGATTTGAATTTCTTTCAAGTCGGCGCCCGATTCCCAAAACTTAACGCCGTCCTTCATGTACTTCATCGCGAGTTCGTAGGTCGCCGCTTGCTCGACGTAAGGGAGCAGGAAGACGCGGAAACCGTATTCGCGGGTCGTGCCCGTGCCCGGGACGGCGCCCCAACAGTCTTGCGCGAGCGGGAGCGTGTCGGCGTTCGCGTCGACGTAGTTCATCGTCGCAAGCGCGATTTGTTTAACGTTGTTCGTGCATTGCATCCGACGGGCGGCTTCGCGGGCCGCTTGGACGGCCGGAAGGAGGAGCCCGATAAGAATGCCGATGATGGCGATGACGACGAGGAGTTCGACGAGGGTGAAACCGGCTTGACG
>JAZQAP010000617.1:0-5567 GCA_045545275.1 Thermoguttaceae bacterium
TCGAAGTGTTTGTCGCCTCCGCTCCGTTCGGCGTCGTCGGCGCCGTCCGCGACGTCTTGGGCCTTGTCGGTGACGGCGATTCCGAGGTCGTGGAAGCTAAGCGTTTCCGTCAACACGAGGTCGGGACGTTCCATCCCCCAAGCGAGACGGAAGCCGAGGTCGCTCGATTGGTCTTTGACCGACTTGATTTCGCGGCTCGACCATTCGGCGATCAACTCGTTCGCGCGGCGGTCGACGAACGTCGTCGTTTCGACGCCGGAAGCGTCGACCGTCGTAACTTTCGGGAAGTTTCCGTCGGCGTCGCGGTAACCGCACTTTTCGTCGTTCGCCGCGTCTTTGCTGTTGTTAAGCGCGCTCAAGAAGAACGCTTCCATTTGCTCCGTCGGAACGCCGTTGACCGGCGCGAAGAGGAAGCGGATTTCCGGCGCGTCGGTTCCCCAGCCCGGGTTGACGCGAGCGTTCCCGTCGGCGTCGGAGTAAGTCGCGCCGATTTCCCAACGGTTGTAACCGTAAGTCGCTTGGCCTTCGGAGTCCGCGATCCAACCGTTCCCGTCGACCCACCAACCGTCGAACGGCGTCGGGTCGAAGAAGAACGGCGTCATCGTCGCGTCCGGGTCGGCGAAATCGACGACGTTGACGCACCACTGCGCGACGCGCGTCGCGATCAGCTGACGCGAAACGACGGCGTTCTCGTCTTTGCGATTGTCGCCTTTGAACTTCAGAAGGTCGAACGAACCTTCGACGTAGTCGCGCAGCAAGTCGCCCGGGTCGACGGCGTCCGGGGTTCCGTCGCCGTCCGTGTCTTCGGTGAACGGCAGCTCGCGGTTGTACAACGTTCCGGCGTTCATGTCTTCGTAAAGGAGCGTCATAACGACGAGATAAAGCCCGCGCGCCAGTTCCATTCGCTTGACGAGACCGACGTTGTGCGTTTCGCTGTCGGCGACGTCCGCGCTCGAAACGAGGTTGCCGCTATTGTACTCGACGTCGAGCCAATAATTTTTGCGCGCCAAGGCGTTCAGGTCGATCTTCTTCCCGGCGGCGATTTCCGGCGGAAGCATCGCGACCAAGTACGACGCGATTTCCTCGACTTTATCTTCGAACACCTCCGCGTTCGGCGATTTTTGCAGGTAGTCGTTGATTTCGTCGCCGCCCCAGTTCGGGTCGTCGTCGGCGTAAATTCCCTTCGCCTTGAAGACGCGTTCCAACTCGGCGCGAACGTTGCGTCGAATCAGTTTTTCGAACCCGAACGAACCGCCGCGGTAATCGCCGTCTTCCAGCGGTTTGTTATCCGGGAAGACGAGGCTCGGCGACGGCGCGTCGGAGCTGAGCGTCGTCAGCGCGAGGCGCGCGTCGGCCCGTTGCGCTTCGGCGATCAGGCGTTCGGTTCGCGAAACGTCGTCGGTCGCGCCGTCGAAGAGATCGGAGTTCATCCCCAAGTCGTCGACGAGTTGCGACGGCAGGTTCGCCGCGTCGGCGTCGAACGGACGAAGCAGACGTTCCAGCATCGGGAGCGAATACGGCGTATCGGCCCAACCGAGCCCGTTTTGGCGCGCCCAGTACGGGTTGCGCGAGTACTGCGGCGCGTAGGTGTAAATTTGCGCGCCGAGCGGGTCGTAGGAGCGGAACGCCGTATCGGCGAAGTCGAAGCCCGGAACGACGTTCGCGTTCGTCGCCATGTCGACGGTCGTTTTGCCGCGCCACGGGAACAACATTTTCGCTTCGCCGACCGTCGCGTCCGCTTCGTTCGCGTCCGAATTCGTCGTGTGATAAAGGCGAATCGGGTCGAAGTAACGGAAAAACTCGTAACGGGTTCCGAACGCGTCGTCCGTTTCGTTTCCGTTGAGGCGGGCGCCCGGTTGCGACGCGTGTTGGTTCGCCAAATCCCAAGTCAAGCCGGATTGGTCGACCGGGCCGGTCGGATTGTCGCGTTGCGACAGGTTGCGGCGCCAAAGGAGGTTCGACGCGAGCGTCGCGACGTCGTCCGTCGAGCGGCGCGAAAAGACCTTCGACAGGGCTTCGTAAAGGAGGACGTTCGACGTTCCGCGCCCTTCGCCGCGTTGCGCGACCGAAACCGGGACGTTCCAGTCGTCGTTCCAACCGAAGCGACCGGCCAAGCTCTCGGCGTTGAAGAACGGCGAATTAACCGAAGCGCCGCCGCCCAAATTTTCGGCCCAATACGACGCCAATTCGTCGACGTAATTATACGGCTGCGACGCGTCGGAGTACGTTCCTCCGTCTTCGTCGTAACGGTTGAAATTCTTAAACTTGTTCGGGAGTTGATCCCAGTTCCCGGCGGCGTTGACGTTGACGCGACCGTCGAGGTCGAGAATCGTGTACGCGAACATCGTCGCGTAGGGCGTCCCGTTTTCGTCGACGCGAATCGGGAGCCCGGACGGAATCCAAATCGCTTCGCGCACGCCGTCGCCGTCCGCGTCGACGTCGTAAGGATTCGCCGCCGGAGCGTCGACCGCCATCCGTTGAGCGAACGTCTCGACGTCGCCCGAGCCCGGGTTGCCGCCGCCGTAACGCAGACGGTCGTTTCCGCCGTCGAAATTCCAGTGGTCGAGCGGGAGCGGACGCGGCGTCAGTTTACGCAGGAGCGCCGACAACAGAGCGCCGCGCGCCGTATCGGAGTAGCCGCCCGCGTCGTAGGCTTGATCGTAAATCGACAGGAATCCGCCGTTCGTCAACGTGTCGAAGAGCGCCGGACGGTGGAACGACGGCGTAACGGCTTGATCGCGGTTGTCCAGCAAATCGTGGCGCAAGTCGCCGGAACAAATAAACGGCGCTTGCCGATAATTCGCCAAGAAGAGCGTGAAGCGGTCGGCGGCGTTGTACGGCGACGCCAAGCGCGGCGGCTCGAGGTACGCGCCGTTTTGGTAACCGTAAGCGACCGGATAATTAACGGCCCAGCTCGAATCGTCGAAGTAACGGAGCGAACCGTCGTTTTGTCGTTGCGCGGCGTCGTAGTTCGCGTCGGTCAGGTGCGCCCACATCGAGCGGAAGCTGAGCGTCGCGCCGGGCCCGCGCCGATACGGAACCAAGTCCGGCGCCGCGGCGTTCGTCCAAAACGCGAACGGAATCCGCAACGCGTCGCCGCCGTAGGCGTCGATATCCGTGCCGAACATTTCCGGAGTAATTTGCGCGTCCTTCGCTTCCATCGGCGTGAAGCCGCCGACGCCGGTGCCGGAGTAAACCGGACGGTTCAAGCGCGCCGTAACGAGCGGAAGCGAGGCGTTGAACGCGTCGACGGCGAGATTCGGGTCGGCGCCGTTGCGCGCCGCGGCGTCGCGCAGGTCGGCGACGAAGCGTTTCAGGTCGTCGCTCAACTCGACGCGGAAGTGCCAATTGTCCCAAATTTTATAATTGTTTTGGTCGCCCGCGTCGTCGTAAGCGGACATATAGTAGTGATCGAGCCAATAGCCGCCGTTCCCGGCGTCGGGCGCGACCATGCCGGCGTTCATATAGAGCGGCGCGGTCGGGTTTGTGATCACCTTTTCGAGGACGAACGTGGAAGAACCGGAGACGACGTCGTTCCAGATCGCCTCCGCGTCGGCGCCGTCGACGTAATACGCGTCGTTGAACGTCATGACGCCGCCGGAGTTTTCAAAGTAGTCTTTAATGTCGCCCCAGCTGTAATTTTGCACGTCCGGCGTCAGCGTCGCGTACCCGCGGTTCGGGAAGATCGCGATATTCGCTTCGAACTGCACCGACGCGTTTTCGCTCGCGTTGGTCGGCGCGCCGTCGTTATCGTAGGAAATATTATACTCTTTCCAGTCGCCGTACATATTTTCGAGGACGCCGAACGGGCCGATCGGGTTGCGCTCGTTGTTCGAGCCGATCAGGACGTTGCGCAGCGCGGCGTTAACGTCTTCTTGGGCGGTCGGCGGGAGGTAGCGTTCGGCTTTCGCGGCGTTTTGCGCCGTGTCGGCCATGTTCGACGTAATCGTCATAAACGCTAAGACGGAGACGGCGAACATCGCCAAAAGCGTCAAGATTAACAGCAACGCGACGCCGCGCCGTTCGGTGTGGTTTCGACGTTTCATCGTTAAGGTTCCTCGTATGTGCGGCGGTCGACTTTCGCTCGCAAGGAACGAAAATCGCCTTTATGTTTTGCGCTTCGCTTGCCCGGCTCCGCGCGATTTTTTATTCTATCGGTTCGACGGAGACGCCGCCCCGTCGGTTTCGGAAAATTTCCAAAAAATCAAAACGCGCCGACGCCGAAAAAACTCGACGCGTCGGCGCAAAAATTACGTCGTCGTTATCCAAATCGGTTCGACCGTTAAAAGTTGGCCGTTCCGGAGTAAACGCCGATGGCGCCCGGGAAAATCGTCGCCGTAACGGGGAGCCCGTCCGCGACTTTGTTCCCCGCCGCGTCGAAAGTCGGCGTCCAACACTTCGGCGTATTCGGCCCGACGAGCGTCAAACGCAGCGCCGTCGGGAAGCCGGTCGCGTCCGTCGCGACGACGCCGTAGTTCGCGATTTTGTACCAACGAGCGAACGCGCGGAAGTTTCCGTTCGTCGGGATATCTTCGCGTCCGGTCAGCAAAATATAACGCGTCGTTTCGAGTTGTTCGATCAATCGTTCGACGTCGAGCGCGTCGAGGCCGACGTTGTTAACGTCGACGCCGCCGGTCAGGTCGAGCGTAACGGCGCCCCCTTGGTAACCGGAGCCTTCGAGGCGCGCGGCGAACGCTTTTTCGTCGCCGGGAACGCGGTTTTCGAAAACGACGACGTCGTAATCGGCCGCGGCGAGCGCGTCTTTCGGGCAGTCGTAAAAGTCGCCGGACGCGTTTTTCGGGGAAACGGTCGCGAGCCAAGTGTAACGTCCGCTAAACGGTTGCGTCGCGTTCGGGGAACCGACGTCGCCGAGGAGCCCGTCGGTCGTTTCGACGCGCGGACGATAAAACGTTTCGTCTTCGTCGTTCGCGTATCCGTAAACGAGGTCGTCTTGGAGGTAAAACGCGCGTTCGATATGTCGCGGTTGAATCGCGACGCGATCGAACGTCGGGTGCGAAACGGTCGGCGCGACGCGGGTGAAAAAGGAGTCGAACCCGCCGACCGGCGTCGTCGCGAAAAATTCCGGCGGACTAACGCTTTTCGAAATCGGGTCGACGAAGAACGGGAACGTCAGATTCAGATTACCGTTCGACAAAACGGAATTCGCGTTCTCGAAACCGTTTTCGTACCACCAACGCGCCGGATTGGCCCAACCGTTCGACTTCATAACTCGCGCGGCGTTGCGTCCGAGCGCGGAGGAGTTGTCCGCCTCCTGCATCTGCGACATGCGCAAGCCGCCGAACGGAATCGCCGAAATAACGCCGACCAAACCGATCGACAAAACCAAAATCGCCGCCATAATCTCGACGAGCGTCATCCCGAAGCGCGTCGAACGCCCGGAAATCGGCGCAGTTTTCCAATTTCGCGTCGTTTTCATCGTCAACGTCCTCCAATATTGCGCTTCGACATGCGAGCGAACTCGCGGGATTCGTACAAGCCGCCGAACGAGTCGCCGACGAGATAGTCGACCGGCGAACTGACCTCGGTCGTCGTAACGAGACCGGAAG
>JAZQAP010000618.1:0-4484 GCA_045545275.1 Thermoguttaceae bacterium
AACGCTCCTTTACGTCGGCGACCGGGACGCGCTTCGCGAAATCCTCAGCGCGATTCGTCGCGGACTCGGGCTCGTCGAAGAAGCGCCTGGACGGCGTCTATCCGCGATTGGAAAGCGTCGAGTTCGAGAACTGGGGCGCGAGTCGGATTGGCGGCAAGTTCGACGGCGTCCCGCGAACGCTCCTTTACGGCGGCGACCGGGACGCGCTTTACGAAAAAACTGTCGATCCAATTCGTCGCGGACTCGGAATCGTCGAAGAAACGTTGGAGCGACGGAGACGGATTTAAGCGGCGATTGGGCGCGACGCTTCGTTTCGCTTGCGGTTGCTCGTTTCGTCTTGAAGCCGTTCCCGGCTAGCGTATGAAGCGCGGGCCATGAGTTTCGAAAAAGCCGCCGCGTTTCGCTCGACGACGCGCAGACTGAGTTTCTTTCCGCAAAGGCGAGCGAAGATTTGGGCGATTGTCGACGGGACGCGCCGCGTTCGATCGATTGGAGCGAAACAGAAGCGAACGCGACAAAATTAGGCGAAGCGGGGGCGCCAGTTCGGCGGCGACGAGTCGGGCGATTTTGCGGAATCCGCCGAACTTGCGTTCTGCGAGTCGATAAGGAACGGAACGCGCGGTCAAGGGGCGCGTATCGTTCTCGCAACGTCGAGACCGCGTTCCCCAACGCCGCGACGTCCGCGTCGCTAGCGTCGAGCGTTTTTAATCGGCGCAAGGCGAATCGCGTCGCGTTCCGCTTCCAAGTTGGCGTCGCGAGCGCGGCGGACGCGGTCGCCTTTGACGCTTGGCAAGACAACGCGCCGGACGCCCGGTTGCGTCGACGTAAGACGCGGGGAAAAGTCGCGCCAACTTCGGGAAACGAATATTGGGATTTATCGGCGATTTAACCTCTCGGCTCTCGTCGTCGCGTTGGGCGCCGCCGCTTTCAAAAGATTAAACGACGTTGGGCGCGTTGCTCCAAGAAGATTTAAACGGCGTTGGACGCGTCGCTCCAAGATGATTTAACGACGTTTGGCGCGTCGCTCCAAGATGATTTAAACGGCGTTTGGCGCGTCGCTCCAAGAAGATTTAACGGCGTTGGACGCGTCGTTCCAAGATGATTTAACGGCGTTTGGCGCGTCGCTCCAAGATGATTTAAACGGCGTTTGACGCGTCGCTCCAAGATGATTAAACGATGTTTGGCGCGTCGTTCGAAAAGAACGCAAAACGTCGTCGGAGCCGTTTGCAACGACGTTTCGACCAATAGTTCGGTTCGGTTGTCGATCGCGACGTTAAAGGCAAACGCGCGTCGAGCGTCGACGTTTTCGCAACGCCTCGGCAATGTTCGCCGAAGCGCTCGGACGCCGCGTCGGAACGTTGAAACAAAGTTGGGCGGCGGCGTTAAACGCGTTTGCGACTTGAGTATCGCCGCCAATTTTTCGATCTCCGCAAGGCGCTTTTTCCTCTCTTCGCCGTTGAGTCTCGCAACCGAAAACGCAACCGCGACGCACGCGCCCTAAAATGCAACCTTTCTCGCAACCGCGACTTCGTAACGCGTTGATTTATAAAGCCGATTCAACGCCCGTTGGTCGCTAACATTTGAGCCCAACGACGCGGCCCTCGCGACGTTGAAACGCCGTCGTCCGAATCTTTGCCGGTTCGAACGGCGGCTTTTTTTGTCGGCGTCGGGCTCCAATTTTGGCGAAAAAGCGTTAGCCGACGCTAATTTTCGTCGCCGCGAGAAACAATTTCGCGCAAAATCGAAAAAATCGGGACTTTTTTCGCATCGAACGCGTCGAAACGGAAAGTCGACGCATACAATAGAGTAAAGCGTTCGCGACGTTCGCGGCGCGGCGCTTCCGTCGATTTTTTATTTCGCTCTTTCGAAGCGGTCGTTCGACCGTTTCCCAACTTTGCGAGGACGCACCAATGAAAACTTCAGTCGAACGCCGTTTCCGACGCGCGCTCCGAGGAGCGTTTTTCGTCGGCGCCGTCGCGATCGGAGCGTTAAGCGTTCCGGTCGAATCGAAAGCCGCCGATTTCGGGATTTCGTTGAATTTCGGACGCGGTTCCTTCTTTTACGCGACCGACCCGGGCCCGATTTACGTCGCTCCGCCGCCCCCGCCGCCGCGTTATTATTTCCCGCCGCCCCCGCCGCCGCGATATTACGCTCCGCCGCCGCGCTACCATTATCCGCCGCCGCGACCGCGTTTCCCTCCGCCGCCCCCGCCGCGACCGCATTTCGGCCCGCCGCACGCGGGCCCGCGCCCGGGCGGCCCTCGTCCCGGAGGCCCCAGACCGGGCGGCCCCCGTTTCTAACGTCTTAACGCCAAAAACGCCGCGAGTTTACGCTCCGCGGCGTTTTGCGTTTCTTGACGGTCGACTTTTCTTTCGATTTTCTTCTCCTTCCAACGCCTCGAACGTTCTCGCGTCGAAATTTCTTGCCTATACCGCTTATTCTACTTATTCTAGCATTTTTGTAAAAATTTTAGAAAATTGAAAAAATTTCGGCAAAGTCGGCGCCGTTTCGCATAATTAACATTGTCGGACAAAGGAAACAACGTTAAAACCTCCGACGCAACCACTTTTCTTTAAACAACTTAACAACAACGAAAAACGGCGCGTTTTCGTTTCGAAAACCCGCGAAAAACGCTTTATAGGAGACGCAACGATGAAAAAGAACGCCAACCTCGCGAATAATCGCAACCGTCGCCGCCGCAACGCCTTAACTTGGCCCTTGGCCGCGCTCCTCGGCGCCGCGCTCTTTGTCCTCCCGACCGACGCCGCGAAGGCCGACGACTTCGGGTTCAGCTTGAATCTCGGTTGTTTCAGCCTTAACATCGGCAATAACGACGATTGCTGCGATCATTGTCCGCCGGTCGTCGTCGCCCCCAAACCGGCCCCGCGACCGATCGTCGTCGCCCCGCCGAAACCGGCTCCGCGCCCGGTCGTCGTCGCTCCGCCGAAACCGGCTCCGCGCCCGGTCGTCGTCCTTCCGCCGAAACCGGCTCCGCGCCCGGTCGTCGTCGCTCCGCCGAAAGGCAAAGCGCCCGGCAAAGGCCCGCAAATCGCCGCGCGTCCGACTCCGCCTCGCCCCGTCGTCGTTCGAGGTCAAGCGCCCGGCCCGCGTCGGTAAACTCCCGGCGCAACCGACGCCTATTTCGCTGAAAAATCCATTTTATAACGGCTTACCCCTTTAACCGACGCAAACGCGCCAAGGAGCCGCCTATCGAAAAACGCAAGACGCAACGATAAAATGATACGAGTTTTCCGAAAACGACGCGATTATCGGGATCGCGTCGTTTTTTTACGCCTTTAACGCAAACTTTCTATTTTAACCAAAACTCTCAAATCATCAACTCGTCGCGTCGGCGACGCGGCGAAAGTCGCTCGAAATGGGAAAATTTTGAAAAAAATCGCTCAAAACGGCTCGGCGCGCTTGATTTTTCGCGGAAAATCCGTCAAAATAAAAAATATTATTAGCGGCGACGCGGCGTTCTCGCGCTCGGCGGTCGTCGTTTCCCTTTCTCCTATTGTTCCGCATTAATATAAAGGAGCGATTATGCAAGCGAATCGTCGCGATTTCCTGAAGACCTCCGCGGTCGCGGGCGCCGGTTTTTTGGTCGGAGCCGGCAACTTCCGTAAACAAGCGCGCGCCTCGGCTCTCCAAAGCGTCGCGGTCGCCGGCGTCGGCGTCGGCGGCAAAGGCGGCGGCGACATTACGCACGCCGGTTACTACGGCAAAGTCGTCGCGCTCTGCGACGTCGACAAGCGCACGCTCGAAGGCAAAGGCAACGAGTTCAAAGACGCGAAAAAATACGTCGACTATCGCGAAATGTACGCCGAAATGGGCGACAAGTTCGACGCCGTTACCGTCGGCACGCCGGACCACATGCACGCGATTCAAACGGCCGCCGCGATGAAGATGGGCAAGCACGTCTACACGCAAAAGCCGCTCACTCGCACCATTTACGAAGCGCGTTGGCTCACCGAACTCGCCAAGAAAACCGGCGTTTGCGCGCAAATGGGGAACCAAGGGAGCGTCGACGACGGTCTCCGTAAAAACGCCGCTCAATACCGAGCCGGCGTCATCGGCGATATTACCGAAGTCCATGTTTGGACGAACCGTCCGATTTGGGCGCAAGGGCCGAACCGCGACATGACGATGGAAAAATTCGCCGCGCAAATTAAGAAAGACGATCCGGAAATCGCCGACGACGAAATCGCCGACAAGAAAAAGCAAATCGACGAAGCCCTTAAAAACCTCGATTGGGACGGCTGGCTCGGCGTCGCGCCGAACCGCGAATATTGGCCGGGCATCTAACACGCCTTCCAATGGCGCGGGTGGTGGGAGTTCGGGACCGGGGGGGTCGGCGACAGGGCTTGCCACCACGTCAACATGATCTTCAAAGGAGTCCAACTCGCGAACCCGACGAGCGTCGTCGCGACCAGTTCCGGCCACGATTTCAACTCCTTCCCGGCTCGCTCCGCGACCGAATTCGA
>JAZQAP010000619.1:0-18874 GCA_045545275.1 Thermoguttaceae bacterium
CGAATCGCCGCCGTTCGCGCCGCCGTCGAACCCGGTTTCGCCGCCGACGCGAACCCGTTGCAACCGCTCGACTTCGACGCCGTTTTCGGAACCGAACCGCCCGCCGACGCCGCGCTCGAATACGCCGCCGCGCTCGTTCGCGCCTTTTACGAACTCGGCGTTCTCGACGTCGGATCGAACGACGCGGCGTCGCCCGAAACGTCGTCCGACGCAACCGCAGAATCAAACGCGACTTCCGTCGTCGCCGAATCGCCGTTTCTAATCGCCGCGTTCGAAACGTCGAGCGCGCTCGTTCGCCGTCTTCCGCCGGAAAAGAGTCGATTTTTCGTTTATTGGAGCGCGAAAACGCTCCTCGCTCGCGCCGCCGCAAGCGCCGACGTCGAAAAGTTTTATCGTCAAGCGACGCAAGCCGCGAAAGCCCTTTGCGTCGACGCCGACAAACGACGCGACGCCGCCGATTATTTCTTCGCCCGCCTCCTTCTCGTCGAAGCGGCGCGGCGCCAAGACGACGTCAAAACGGCGGCAAGTTTAATCGAACAAACGCTTAACGACGCGGCGAAAGCCCCGAACGCCGCCGACGCCGCGCCGCAAGAACTCGCCGTCGCGCTCGTCGCGGAAGAAATTCGCCTTCTTTCGCTCGAAACGAAACCCTTTGACGCGGCGAAACTTGCGTCGACCGACGTCGACCTTTTGAACCGTCCGACATCGACCGGCCCGGCGCGCTTCGCCGACCGCTTTTTCGACGTTTTCGCCGACCGCGATTTCGCCCGCGTCGCCGCGTTTTTGAACGCCGCCTCCGCGCTCGCCGAATCGGAGACGCCGGAAAACGCCCCGTCGTCCGTCGGCGCCGACGCCGCTAACTCTTCCGAAAAAACGACTTCCAACGTTCCGGAAATATCGTCGCAAGACGCGCCCGCCGCCGCTCGCGCCGCCGCCGACCGTTTGCCGACAAGTTTTTGGCGGGCCCGCGCCTCCTTGCTTCTTCGCGAAACCAGCGTCGCGTCCTCCGATTGGCGAACGACGGAAGCCGTTGCGGAAGAACGATTTCGCGCCGACGATTGGGAAGCCGCGCTCGCCGAATACGACCGAGCGAGCGAAGAAGCGCAAGCCGCCGGGGCCGACGCCGACGCGTTTCGACTCGCCGCGACCGCCGCCGGAATCGTCGATAAAATCTTGCGCGACAGTCTCTTCGAGTCGAGCCAACTTTCGTCGAACGACGCCGACTTTTGGCGACTTGAAGCCGCGCGACGTTTTGAAGCGGCGGCCCGTTCGCGCCCCGACGACGAACTCGCGCCGCGCCTTTTCCTCTTGGCGATTCAACGCGCTCAAGAGTTGAAAAACGCCGCGCTAAACGGCGAAAACAACGCGATTTCCGCAAACGACGCGACCGTTTCAAACGACGGCGCGTCGTCGAACGCTCCCGACGTCGCGGCGCTTCGTCGCGACTATTTGACGCTTTTCCCGACGGCGGAGAATCGCGGCGCGTTCGCCAACGAGTCGGCCCGGCTCGCGCTCGCCGCCGGAAAACTCGACGACGCGGCGTTTTACGTCGACGCCGTTTCGTCCGACGATTCCGTTTTCTCGGAAACGCTCGCGCTCGCCGACGCGCTTGCAAGCGCCCGATTCGCCGCCGTTAACGCCGATTCGCCCGACGCCGACGCGCAAAACGCCGCCGTCTTCGTCGACGCGGTCAAACGCCTCCTTGCGAAAACGACCGCCGCGCCGACGCCGGATTCGCCGGATTCGCCCGCCGAAACGCCGCTCGCCGTTCAAGTTAAGGAAACCGCGCAAAAGTTGACGGCGGAAAATTCGACCGCGGTCGACGACGCCGTTTTGACGCGTCTTTTCGAACTGCCGCGACCGGCGCGAATCGCCGCCGACGCGGAAGTTATCGCCGCGTTCGAAACGCTTCTCGACCGTTGGGACGCCGCGCTCGCCGACGCCGCGCCCGAACGCGCCGCGCTTCGAGCCGACGTCCAAGCGAAACGGCTCGCGCTCCGCCTCGACGCCGGGCAAACCGACGCCGTCCTCCGCGACCTCGCGAACCTCGAAGAAGCGACGCAAAGCGCCGGGCTCGAAACGCTCGAACGCCTCCTCATTTTCGCCGAAAAAACGTCGCGCGAAACGCAAATCAAAATCGGAAACGCCGCCCTCGCTTCGCTCGACGCGCAAAAAGCCGGGCAAATCGCGCAAAATACGCAAACCGCGAAAGCGGCGCAAGAAAAACGGTCGCTTATCCGGGCCCGCGCGCTTCGACTCGCCGGAAAAACGCAAGAGTCGCTGACGCTTTTCGCGCAAATTCGCCGTCAAAACCCGAAAAATCTCGCCGCGACGCTCGGAATCGCCGAAATTTTGACCGCGCAAAACGATCCGAAAGCGCTCGACCAAGCCGTCCGTTATTGGAGCGACCCCGCCGACCTCGTTCCCGTCGGTTCGCCCGCTTGGTGGGACGCTAAAGAACGCGTCGTCGAAATTTACGTTCGCACCGACCGCCGCGACCAAGCCCGCAAAATGCTCCGAACCCTTTGGTTGACGCGCTCCGACGCAAGCGATCCGAACCGCCGCGCTCGTTGGGAACGCCTCGTCGGCGCCGAGTAGAACCGAGTAAAGCCGCTCGCCGATCGCCGATCGCCGTCGCCCAATCCCCGCGTCTTCTCCATTTTAACGCGTTTAGCGAAGCGGCGGTCGAGCGAACGTCGAGAATAACGGGAATAAACGGCGCAAACGGGCGCGACGGCTCTTTTCATCTTCGCCGAAACGAGTATAATAGAGACAAAAACCGGAACGCGCCGACGCCGTTTCGGTCGTTTCGGAGAAAGCGGGGCGTTCCCGCGTCGCCGCCAACCTCGTTCGCTCAAACAGGAATCCGCGTTATGCTCGATCGCAAATTCATCTTGGAGAATGTCGAAGCCGTCAAACTCAACTGCCAAAACCGCAACGTTCCCGCCGACGTCGACCGGTTCGTCGAACTCGAAACGGCGCGCCGCGAACAACAGCGCGAAGTCGAAGCGTTGAACCAAGAGTCGAACGCCGTTTCGAAGTCGATCGGCAAATGCAAAACGCCGGAAGAAAAAGCGGCGAAAATGGAGGAAGGGCGCGCGATTCGCGAAAAAATCGCCGGCGTCCGCCAAACGCTCGACGCGCTCGAAAAGGAACTCGACCAAATTCAACGCGGCATTCCGAATATGGCGCACCCGGACGCTCCGATCGGCGACGACGACGGCTCCAACCTCGCCGTCGCTTACGGCAAAACGCCCCTCCCGACTTGGCCGGAAGGCTTCAAGCCGCTCGACCACGTCGAACTCGCCGAAAAGCTCGACTTAATCGACTTCGAAGGCGGAGCGCGCGTCGCCGGCGCCGGGTTCTACTTCCTCAAGAACGAAGCGGTTCTCCTCGAACTCGCGCTCGAACAATACGCCCTGAGCAAGCTCGTTCGCGCCGGTTTCACTCCGACGACGACGCCGGACTTGGCGAAAAACGACGTCCTGCAAGGCACCGGCTACATCCCGCGCGGCAACGAAACGCAAATCTACTCGATTGAAAACAGCGACCTTAGCCTCATCGCGACGGCGGAAATCACCCTCGGCGGTCTCCTCGCGAACCAAACGGTCGACGCGGAACAACTCCCGATGCGCCTTTGCGGTATTAGCCACTGCTTCCGCACCGAAGCGGGCGCGGCCGGGCGAGCGTCGCGCGGTTTGTACCGCGTTCACCAATTCTCGAAGGTCGAAATGTTCGCGTTCTGCCTTCCGGAACAAAGCGAAGCGTTGCACCAAGAGCTTTTGCAACTCGAACGCGACATTTTCGACGGCCTCGAAATCCCGTACCGCGTCGTCGACACCGCGACCGGCGACCTCGGCGGCCCGGCCTACCGCAAGTACGACCTCGAAGCCTGGATGCCGGGTCGCGGCGGTTACGGCGAAGTTACCAGCACGTCGAACTGCACCGACTACCAAGCGCGCCGCCTGAACGCCCGTTACCGCGTCAAGGGCGAAAAAGGAACGAATTTCGTTCACACGCTCAACGGCACCGCGGTCGCGATCAGCCGCGCTCTCCTCGCGGTGATGGAAATGTATCAACAAGAAGACGGTTCGATCGTCGTTCCGAAGGCCTTGCGACCTTACGTCGACTTTGAAGCCATCCGTCCGAAAAACTAAAATCAAACGACTTAAGAACGCCGCGTTATCTAACGTCGTCGCGTTTGCGACGCGGCGTTCCGTTTCGTTTAATTTTCCCGCTTTCCCCGCTTTAAAAGATTTAACGAAGAAAGACGATCGCGCCGATGGAACGCTTTATCCTTTTGGGATTGTTGAATTTCCAACAAATTTGGTTGGCGGTTCCGCTCGCGTTGGCCTTTTCGGTCGTTTACGCCGCGACGCGTTCCGAAAGCCCGCGCTTCATCGCCGTTCGCGCCGCGAAAATCGCCGGTTGGCTCTTCTTCTTTCTTATTTTGGTCGGGGTAGTCCTTCATTTTGTCGTTTGAGCGTCGTCGACGCTCGCCCGTTCGGCAAACGCTTAACATTGTCGGCGCAAAAGTTAAGCGTTGCGCGAGTCGTCGTCGCGACAAACGCGACGACGCGTTTTCTGTTTTGCCGCGTCGAAAAATCCTCCTTCGAGCCGGTTTTCCCTCCAACTCCCACCGTAAAACGTTAATCGCCCGAAAGACAACCAAAACGGTCGCGATACGTTAAAACTTTCAAAAGGCGCTAAAATGAGTAACAAAACGCGAATCTTTCGTCGAACGTTAAAATTTTGCGGTTCGACGCTTTTGGGCGCGGCGCTGATGACCGCGGCGGCGCTCGCGATGGGTTGGGCGACGTTCGTCGAACGCGAGATGGGAACGCCGGTCGCGCAGCGTATAATTTACGCTTCCAACTGGTTTTACGTCTTAATCGGCGCGCTCGGCTTGAATATTCTTTGCTCGGCGCTCGTTCGATTTCCGGCCTTTATCCGCCGCGTTCCCGTCGACGCAAATACCGCCGACGCGGAAACTTCCGACGCGACCTCGCCGCCGCGTAAAACGAAAATCGCCGTCGAACAACGTCTTATCCCCTTTTATTTAGCGCACTTGGGGATACTTGTTTTACTCGCCGGTTGCTTGGCGACCGCGCTTTGCGGAACGCAGGCTCGAATGACGATCCCCGAAGGGACCGCGGTTGAAAAAGCGATCGACGCGAGCGCCCGCCTTTTCGACGTCGAACTTGTCGACTTGACGTCGCCCGCCGACGCCGAACCGACGAAGCTCGATATACCGTTCTCCGGAGGCCCGCTTAATTGGCGCGACTGCGGGAGTTACGCGTCTTGGAAGCAAAACGTTTCGGAACCGCTCCTCGCGAAAATGAGCGAAGGTTCCTTCTTCAAAGACCTTGCCAAAGGCGCGGCGAAATGGAGTCAAAAAGCCGCGTTCGTCGCGGCGAACGTTTCCCGAACTCAAAAGCCGGGAACGCTTTACGACCGCGACGGCTTCAAAATCGAAATTCTCGATTACGCGACGATTTACGACTTCGCGCCGGTCGAACCGCTCGCCGCGACGCTGACGCTCAAAAAACCGGACGGCAAAACGACCGTTGAAAAACTCGAACTCGCGTTCCCGAACGACGCGACGCCGCCGACCGACGCGCTTTCCGCTTCTCGGCGCGCCGTTCGCAAAACGCTAACCGACGGCGTCCGCGTCGTTTATATGTTGGCCGACTCGAACGCGGAAGCCGCCGCGTTCCTAAAAAACGTCCCGACGGAAGACGCGTCGACCGCCGAAAAGCCGAGCGAAACCGACGCGTCGGAAAACGTTGCGGCGCAAAACGTTAACAAGAACGACGTCGTCGTTCTTTCGGTCGACGGCGAACGATTCCAAATCCGCCTGACCGACTTGGCGCCGCTCGCGTATTCCGGCTCGTCCGACGAACAGCGCGCGTCCCTCGAAACGCAACAAGCGGAAATTAAGCGTCGACTCGACTTAGAACGCAATCGAGAAGACGCGACGTCGGATAACGCCGCCGAACTCAAACCGCTTCAAACCGTTAAACGCGAAGACTTGGAGCGCAACGCCGCCGAACTTAGCCAACTCCTTCGTTCGACGAACGAACTCCTCGCCGCTTCCGCCGATAAAGAAAATAGCGGCGCCGCGGATAATCCGGCGCTTGTCGAAGCGCGTCAAAAATATTCGCAACTCCGCCTCCTGAATTACCTTGCGTCGGCTTGGGCGCAGCTCGAAAGCGCGTCGGCGACTTCGAAAGAATTTTGCGAAGCGCTCGAAAAAATGCTCAACGACACGTCGTCGCGACTTGCCGAACTCGACCGCCTTGACGCCGCGTCGCGTTTGGGCGAAACCGGTTGGCGAATCGTCGGTTTCGAAACGTCGCCGACGCTCGTTTCGGACGTCGAAGAGTTGCAAGGCTGGACGGCGTTAATCCAACTCGAATCGCCGCAAGGGGATAAGTACGAAACGACGCTCTATTCGGAACTCGCCGAGCGGAACCGTTATCCGGAAAACGGTCGCGTTTTCGGCGCCCTTTGGCTCGACCGCTTCGAAGGTTCGGACTCCGAATACGGTCGACCTTGGAATCCCGCGCTTTCCAAGCCGAAACTCGAGTTGGCGCAAACGCCGGACGGCGCGCTTTACTACCGTTATAACAACGGTTGCAACGAATTTCAATCGGGACGAATCGAAACGAAAACGCTCGACGCGCAAGCCGAAACGGTCGCCGCCGATCAAATCGCGCTAACCGACGTCGCCGTTCCAACCGATTCGACGGCGCCGACGACGTTCTCGCTTGAAAAAGTCGCGTTGCAAACCGAATTAGGATACCGCTTTACGCCGGGCGCGTTCGTTCAGGATAAAGCGAACGAATTTTACGGAACGGCCAAAGTTCGCGTTACGCTCGACGAGGCGAGCGAAACTTTTTGGCTCCGAACGATTCCGCTCGAAAGCGTTTCGGAAGAACAAGTTAACTACTTAACTAAGCGCGTCGTTTCGTCGAAACGCGCCGCGACGATTCGCTTGACCGACCGCGAACTCGACCTCGGCGTCGCGCTTTTCGTCAAAAAATTCACTCCGGTTTACGAGCCCGGTTCGACGACCGCCGCGTCGTTTTCGAGTTTAGTTCGCGTTCTCCCGCAAGGACTTAGCGCGGAAGAGCAAGCCGCGGAACTCGCGAAAAATCCGGAAAACGACGCGCTGATTCAAATGAACCGTCCGGGCGTTCTGCGTTCTTCCGACTCCGGGCGCGTTTTTTGGGCTTATCAAGACTCGTTCAACGGCCCGTATCGTCCCGGCGATCCGGAATTCGAGCAAGTCGTCGACGGCCGCCTTCTTCCCGGCGAAACGACGCCGCGCGAAACCCTTTACCGCACGACGATTACGCTCAACGACGACCCCGGGCGCGGCCTTAAATATCTCGGTTCGCTCCTGATCGTTTTAGGAACGGCGTTTTTAATTTACCGCAAATCCCCCAAGAGCGCGACGATGAACAATCCCAACGCAACCGATTCCAATAAAACGACTTCCGCCGCCAAAACGGTCGCGTCGACGCTCGTCTTCGCGTTCGCGACGCTTTTTGCCTCCGCGACGGTCGCGCAAGAGCCGTCCGAAGCGCAACCCGTTAAGCAAACGTCGGTTGCGTCGGCCTCAACGGAAGCGGCGAAAAATTTCGCGGCGACTAACGACAATATCGATTGGAAAACTTGGCGTCTTCTCCCGGTTTTCGCCGACGGTCGCCGCCAACCGCTCAACACCTTCGCCGAAATTCTCGTTCGCGACGTTTGCGGAACCGCGACGCCGATTTTCGCCGTTCCGAAAGAGACGCTAACTCGACTCGAAAGCGGCAAACCGTTGAACTTTCCGGAGTTGGAGGACGTCTTAAAAGAAGTCGCGCCGGAAAAACGCGCCGAACGAACCGCCGCCTTCAACGAAATTAGCGCCGGCGTCGTCGAACGTCAACGCGAAATCGCCGCGAAAATTCGAGCGACTTTCCCCAACGGAACGCGACGTTTTGAAGCGCCGGAACTCCTCTTTTCTTGGCTCGTCGAACCGGAAATTTGGGATTATATCCCGTTCATCGACGACGCGCAAGCCAATGTTTCGCAAGGAGTTTTTAAACGAACGCCGCAAGAAGTCGCAAATCGTTTTTCGCGTCTTGCGCCGGAAGACTTCGAACGTCTCGACGAAAAGTCGGGTCGAACCGTCGTCGAGGATTTCCGCGCGACGTCCGGTCAAAATTCGCCCGAAATCGCCAAAGCGCTCGGTGAAGTCGAACGGCGTTTAACCCTTTTCCGTTCCGTTTCGTTCGTCCCGACGCAAGCGCAGTCGACGCGTCCAAGTCGTTATCTGCAAAGGATTTTATACGGCGCTCCGTCGTCTGTTTCGCCTCATTCGGGCATGTCGCCGAGCGCGAGTCCGCTTGCGAAACTCGACGCCGCGACGCGCAATCTCGAACGTCTTATCTCGACGACCGACAAAGACTTGCGAAGCGAGTCGCCTTTTTCGAACGGCGACTTTTTGCTCCGTCAAACGGAAAAATTTTCGCAAAACGGACGCGAAGTCGAAGCGCTCAAGCTCGCTAAAGCCTTTTATTTGCTTGAAATGCAAAACGTCGCGACGCCGACGCCCGCCAACGGCGAACGTTTCGAAACGCTGACCGTCGCCGTCGCCGACGCGCTTTCCGAACTGCGCGACCATCGGAACGCAATCTTCGCCGCCGGAACGTTTTCCGACGAGTACCGCCGCGAACTCCTTCGATGCGTCGACGCGTTGAGCGAAATCGCCGACGCTTTGGAACTTGCGTATCTCTCGACGACGTCGGAACTTCCGAAAACGATCGACGTCGTTCCGGTCGTTCGGCGGCGCGAATTTCGTTTGACCGAAAGTCAAGAGTCGCCTTGGGTTCCGTTGCAAACGCTCCTTTGGGCGCCGGATTCCTTGTTCGCCCGTTTCGTCGATCCCTCCTTGGCGCCGGAATTACAAGGACTTAGCGAAGACGCGACGCCGTCGAATTCCGCGACGCAAAGTCGCAAACGCGAAACGCCGCCGTCCCTCGACGAACAAACGATTTCGCCTTTCGCGACTTTCGACGAAGCTCTCCGCAAAACAATTGATTTAAGCGTTTACGAACGCCCCGCCGCGGAGGCGTTCCTCGACGCGGCGCTTGCGTATCGCGACGTCGCCGCCCCGGATCGCGCCGAACGTTTTAACGCGGCGCTCGACCGTTTCGCCGCCGAACTCCGTTCTCTCGCCGAGCGTTCGGAATCGTTTCGAATTGCGCTTGCTTCGGAAGAAGTTGTCGACGAACGACTTAGAACGTCTTTTCTTGCAAAAACCGCTTATCCGGAAGCGGACGCGCTCGACGCCGAGTTCCTTTATAACCGCTTGAATCCGTTCTATTGGAATTGGGTCGCGTGTTTGTTCGCCGTCGCCGCGCTCGGCGCTTCGTATTGTCGTCAAATTTACGTTCGTTTGCGACGCCGCGCAATACCGCAAAACGAAAACGTTTCGCCGCAAACGCTAACCTCCGCCCCCATTTCTAACGCGAAGCCGTTTGAAGAACGCTTTTTCTTCGTCGTCGGCTTCGCTTTCCTCGCTCTTTCTTGCGCCGTCGCGTTCCTCGGCGGAGCGATTCGCGCCTATATCACCGGTTGGGCGCCGGTTACGAACATGTTCGAAACCGTTGTTCTGCTTGCGTTTTTGATCGCCGCCATCGCGATCGGTTACACGCTGTTTCCCGCTTGGGGCGTCCCGTTCGCCAACGCTTGGCGCGTTTCGGCGTTCCCCGGTCGACTTCGCGACGCGACGGCGGAGGAACTTCGCGTTTCACGTCTTCTTCGTTGGCCTCGAATCGTCGCGATCGTCCTTTGCGTCGTCGCGGCGCTCCGCCTTTGTTATCGCGAAGAGACGTCCATTTCCGGCGACAGTTTGACGCGCGTTGTTCTCGAATCGTTCGCAATGCAAGGAATCCTTGACCGTTGCGCGATTTTAGGAACCTTCTTCTTTATCGCTTGGAGCGTTCCTCGCTTCCTCGCCGCCGTCGCCGCGCTCGTCGTCTTTCCTAAAACGACGCTTCGTCGCGACGATCTACGCGCCGAAATTCTCGACGAATCGGAAGCCGTCGCCGATCGACGCGTCGCGCTTCGTCGCCTCGTCGCGTCGCAAATTGTTCAACGCAAAGCGTTTTTAACGGTTAGTTCGATCGTCGCGCTTCTTGTCGCGGCGGCGGCTTACTTCAATTCGAGCGAGTTCAACCCGAACATTCGCCCTCTCGCGGCCGTTTTGCGGAGCAACTTTTGGCTGACGATTCACGTCTTCGCTATTATCGCTAGTTACGCGCTCGGCGCCATCGCTTGGGCCGTCGCGCTAACATCGTTAACGGCTTACATCTTTGGACGTTACAACGACGACGCGACGCGGCGTTCTCATTTGGAGGCGACGCCGTTAACCGTTTCAAAACGTCGCGAACGTCGTCGCGCCAAGAAAAACGTCGCTCCTAACCCGTCGTTTGCTTCTACTTACAACGACGACGATTGGGATCCCGCTTACTGCCGCCGCGTATCGAGCATTATTGCGACAATGATTCGCAGCGCCGTTCTTTTCTTGACCGTCGGCATTATCCTCGGCGCGCGTTGGGCCGATTTTAGTTGGGGGCGTTTTTGGAGTTGGGACCCGAAAGAAGTTTGGGCGCTCGTTACGCTGCTGATCTATCTTGTTGTTCTGCACGTCCTTAAAGTCAAGCGATGCGGACGTTTCGGACTTGCGGTCGGCGCGACGCTCGGCGCGCTCGCGATCGTCATGACTTGGTACGGGCTCAGTTTCGTAATGGGCGGCGGCGGGCGCCACTCCTACGCGGCGGGCGAATCGAACAAAGTCGCGGTTCTTTACCTCCTTTTCGCCGCAAACCTCCTTTGGACGTTCGTCGCGACGGTTCGTTACCAACTCGCTAAAACCGGACGCAACCTTCGCAACGGCAAGCGTTAATCGCCGTCCTTTTTACCGCGTCGCGTCGTTTTTCGTCGCGTTCTTCGTTTTTTTATCGGAGAGCGCGCGAAAAGCGATCTTTTCCTTTTTCCTTTCTTCCTAAGTTCCTTTTTTCGATGCTTTACATTCAAAACAATTCGGTCGATCCCTATTTTAATTTAGCGCTCGAAGAGTTTTTCCTCGAACGTCCCGACTTCAACGCAACCGACGCGCTCGACGATTCTAACCGCGGCGCGCCGAACAAATTAACGTTTGAACCGATACTGCTCCTTTGGCAAAACGCGCCGACGGTCGTCGTCGGCGGTCGCCAGAACACGTTGGAAGAAATCAATTTAGCATTCGTCGAAGAACGAAAAATCAACGTCGTCCGGCGAACCACCGGCGGCGGCGCGGTTTATCACGACCTCGGCAACTTAAATTACACCTTTATCGTTCCGGACGCGACGCGTTTAGCGACGTCGGTTAATCGGCGAACGCTTTCGTCCGAAAACGTTTCGATTTCTAAGTTGCGACCTAAAAACGACGCGACGCCAACAACGCTAACCGACTCCTTCCGTCTTTTAACGCAACCGGTCGTCGACGTTCTTCGCTCTTGGAACTTACCGGCGGAAATATCCGGACGCAACGACATAACCATCGACGGTCGCAAGGTTTCCGGCTCGGCGCAAGCGCGCAAAAACGGACGAACGTTACATCACGGAACACTCCTTTTCGACTCGAACCTCGACGACGTCGCCGCCGCGTTAAACGTCGACCCGGAAAAATTCCGTTCGAAAGCGGTTGCCTCCGTCCGTTCGCGGGTCGCCAACGTCGCCGAATTTTTACCGCCGTCCGCGCGTCCCGGCGTTATCGAACGTTTTAAGGCCGATCTTTTAGCTCGTTTGCAAAAACAGCATCCTATTACCAACAAAACGCTTAGCGACGACGAACGAACGCAAATCCAAAAATTACGCGACGAAAAATACGCGACTTGGGCTTGGAATTTCGGCGCGTCTCCTCGTTTTCAATTCCGTTCCTCCCGGCGATTCGATTGGGGCAAATTCGAACTCGCTTTCAACGTCGTTCGCGGTCGCGTCGAAAGCGCGCAAATTTACGGCGATTTTTTCGCGCTCGACGACTTATCGCCTCTTTTAGAACGTTTCGTCGGAACCCCTTTCGAACGCGACGCGCTCTTAGCCCAAATAACGGAACCTCTTATACGCCAAGCGTTACCGTTTCTGTCGCAAGACGATTTCGTCGAAATTGCGTTAAACGCCGTTCCGCCGCGACTCGTCGCCGCTATCGTTGACGCCAAGTAACCGTTATTCCGCGTTTCGGAACTATCGGTTCGCCGTCCTTGACCTTATTCCCCGTTTTAACGCCGTTTAACGTCGTTCGCCAACGACTCGGCGGCGATAAAGTCGAATTTTCTCCGCGTATTCCGGCATAATTTCGGGCGCGGACGTTTCTTCGAACCTCCGCCGAACCTCGGGCGGAAGTTCGCCGCCAAACGTCTTACTTTCCTCAACTTGCGTCCTTACAAAGTTTTCAAAAACGCCGCCGCTTCCTCCGCCGATCGCCGTTTCTCCGACGTTAGCTTCTCCCCCGCTCCGCCTTTCATTTTCGCCGACGCGAGCGGACGCGTATCCGCCCTTCCTTTGCCCCCTCGTTTTGCCCGCGCCTTCGTTAACGTCATAACCGCTTATATTCTCGTCGCTTGCTAATTCATTTTCAGCGGTTCCTTCCTTTGCGATGTTAAATGTCGTCGCGCCGTTTTTTTCTTTGTTCGTCCCTGCGGCTCCCATTTCCTGCTCTTGCCCCGTCGCCAAGACGTTTTGTTCTCTTTCCTTGTTTACGCGACGCGAGGAAGCGGCTTCGTCAAGCGCGTTATCGCATATTCCAACCTCTTTTTTAAAAAAGGCTTGCGTTTCACATCGACGCAACGTTTCGCCGTCGACGCCAAAAGTCAAACGCGCCGCCAAAAAAGCCGAGCGTCGTTCCCTCCGCCGTCGCGCGACCTCGTCCGCGCCGCGTTCCTCGCATTCGCCAACCTCTTTACCATCAACGTTTAAAGACAAACCGTCCCCGATAAAGTTCGCGTCGACGGTCTCGTCTTCTTTCCGGTTTCTTTCGCTCTCGTTTCGCGTTTTTTCAATCGGCGGCGGTTCGATTTCTAATCGTCTTTCCTTCGTTTGCAACTCTTCCGCGACAACTCCAAAACGATTATTTTCAAGCGCTTCCATTACCATCAATTCGCGTTTCTTCGCACTTGACGCCGCGTCGTTTACCGCCTCCCAAGCCGCCGCGTCCCATTCGTCGTTTCCCAACAAATCGCCTCCCGGCAAGCCGTTTTCCGCGCCGACCGATTCGATAAACTCTTCCGCTTCCTCGGCTTGCAACCGTTCTAAAAGGCGTTCGACAATCTCAAAACGTTCTTTTTCAAGACTTCGCGCGTTTTTCCAAGCGTCGACAAACCTTTCTTTCGCGTTCTCGAACGCAACGTCGGCGAAGTCGACCGTCGCGGCGTCCCGCGTCGAACGCCCGGCAAAACGAGCCAACAACGTTTGATTTTTTTGCCAAGCCGTCTCGCTCGCCGCCCTCCAAGACTGCGACGTCTCGTCAAACGCCCAACTTTCTTTTAAAATTTGCGCCGCCGTCGTTTCGCGACGCAACATCGTCGCCCATTCTCCGGCTCGCCGCGCCGCCTCCCCCAAGGCCTTCGCACGCTCCGCGTCGGAATCGCTCCGCAAAACAACGCTTAACCCCAACGCCGCCGCAAGCTCTTGCGTTTCCGCGACAAGCATTTTCGCTTCTAAAACGTTCAATCGCGACGCTAACAAAAAAAGCGCGATCTCCTTACCGGCGACGTTGTTTTCCTCGCCTCCGATGTTTCTTATTCCTCCTATCTTTTTTATCTCAACCTTTTTTTCTATTCCTTCTATTTCTTTTAATCTCTCTTTTTCACCAATCTTTCCTAAACGTTCTAAAATCGTCGCTTGTTCGCGTCGCGAAAGCTCTTTCAAACGCCGAACTTGCGCTAAAATTCCCGTTTTAGGTCGCGTTAAATTAGCGTTTAATTCTCGCGCCAAGAGCAAAAATCGCGTCGCGGCGTCGGAAATTCCGCTTTTTTCCGCGCCCGTTCTTTCGTCGACGGCGGCGTTTTCTAATTCCGTTTCGAGAACTTCCGCAATTTCGGCATTTTGAGTAAGATCGGAAATTAAAACTTCCAATCCCGTTAAAAAATCGCCGCTCCCAAGGGATTCGCCGACAGCCGCCGCGCTAATCTCGCCGTCGCGCGTTTCCTTATTTTCCTCGATCGACGCACTTTTTTCAACTTCTTTATTCTCTTCTTTTTCTCCACTTCCTTCATTTCCTTTATTTTTATCGTCGCGATCGTCGTTTACGCTCGCCGCGACGCCGGATAAAGAAAACGTTCCGCGCTTTTCGCCACCGCCGCCATCCCAAATCGCCCCGTTTATCAAAAGCGCTAAATTCGCCAAAACTCCTAAAACGCAAACAACGGCTTTTTTACGCAGATTATCAAAAAGTTCGCCGCTTTCACCCGTTAAGATTGCGCGCCAACTTCCGACGTCCGTCTCCGCCGCAACGGTCGCAAGCCGACGCGCCGCCAACGTCGTCGTCGCGTCGCGCAAAGCGGCGGACGTTCTCCCGTTCTCCGCCTTCGGATCGCAACAAAAATCGACGCCGGCAACCCAAACGCCCGTCTGTTCCGGAAATCGTCGTTCCAGCCGACGCGCCGCCAACATCGCCCGACGCCGCGTTTCATTCGGAACGGCCCCGCTCTTTGTCAAACAAACCGCGACTCCGGCGATAAACGCTAATATTAAAGAGATTAAAGCGACCGTTCCCGCCGCGTTCGCGCTTGCGTCCAAAAACCGCGTCAACACGTCGAAAAGAACGCCTCCCCAAAGAATACGCGTCCCCCAAGCGACGGCGCTCGCCCGCCCCGCCGCGCGCGAAGCGGTCGCCAACTCGTCGGCTAACGTTATCGCCAAAGACGATTCGTCGTTTTTACCCAAGCGCCCCAAGCGACGCGTTTTCTCCACTTCCCCCAGTCCCTTCTCAACTTTAAATCGCGATATTTATTTTATTCGTTTTTAACGCTTATTCAACGCAAACCCGCCAAAATTCGCAGTCCCTTTCCTTGCCAATCTTTTTCTTATTTATTTTTTCTCTTTATTTTCACTAGGCTTCGCATTCGTCGCCTCCTTCTTTCTTTACTCTATTTTACTCGAAAATATTCCGCAACAACGGTCAAATTCAAAAAAATTTTGCAAGAAATCTCCTTTTTCTCAAAAAAAAGGTCGATAACGATTATAACGGCGCTTTCCAAGAGCCCATTTCGTCAAGGAAGACGCGCGAAATCGACCGTTATCGATCTTCGCAAGGCAGAAAAAGGATTGAGGATGCTTCGCAACGACGCTTCAAAATTTCGCGCTCGGCGTTCCCCGTCGAACGCGTCTCAACGTTCGAACGACCGAACCGCGCCCAACGCGGCCCGACGCCGCCTGCTCGACGCGCTCGCCGTCGCGACGTTCTCCGCCGCGGCGTTTTGCGCGCCCCTCGACGTTACGCCTGTTTACGCTCAATCGTTTCAATCGCGAACGACGTCGACGCAAGCGCAAGCGCCCTCGACGGCGCGACGCGGAGCCGTCCCGTCCCAATCGCCCTTTTTTTCCGGCAAATTTGCGCGCGAAGTTTCGGAAAAATTCTCTCGCGACGCCAAACCGCAAAATCAAACGCCTCCGTCGCGCTCGAATCGAACGCCGACTTACGGCGCCGTCGCGCCTTCCAATCGTTCGGCGACTCGCAATTCCGTCGCGACGCAGCGGCGCACGTTCAACTCCCCCGCTCAAAACGCCGCGAACAACTACGCGCCGTCGCGTTCTAATCCGCGGCGCGCTTCGTCCTCGGCGGAAGCTCTCGCGCAACCGTCGACAAGTCGAGAATCGGCGCAAGAAGCCCTCGCGAAAGTTCCTTGGAACGCGATTTCCCCGGCGGCTCGCGAAAAACTCGCCGCTATCGCCAAAAATCCGACGATTTACCGCCGTCTCCCGATGGCCGGCGGTTACTGCAATCCGGAGCTTTTCGACTTTTTCCTCGCCTATCCGCACGCCGTCGTCGGACTTTGGCGCCAAATGGGTTACGACGACGTCGCGATGGAACCGATCGGGCCGAACCTTTATTCGATCCGCGAAAAAACCGGCACGGTCGGACGCGCGCAAATCCTTTATCAGGACGACGAATTGACCCTCGTTTACTGCAACGGCAAGTATCAAGGTCCCGTCGTTCCGCGTTCCCTCGACGGCGAAATGTTTCTCGTTTTGCAAACGCGATATACGGAAGATCCAACCGGGCGGTCGATCGTCGTTTGCCGTTTGGACGCGTTCGTCGACCTGAAAAACCCCGGCGCCGACCTCCTTGCGCGCACCTTGAGCGGCCCGCTCGGAAAACTCGCCGACTCCAATTTCGAACAAACGCTCGCTTTCATCGACAGCGTGTCGCAAACGGCGGAAAAGCAGCCGGGCGCGTTGTCGGCGACGATCGCCGGTCTTTCGGAACTTTCCCCGGAAGCGCGGCGACTTTTCGCCGCCAAAACGTCCGAAGTCGCTCGCCAAGCGCAACTTAGAGAACGCGGCGTTTACGTCGACTATCGCCTTTTGCCGAAATTGAACAGCCCGACGCCGTCGGTCGCTCGCGTTTTGTCCCGCGAACGCGCAAGCGCCTCGAACGCCGCGCTCGCCGCTCGTTCGCCGTCCGCGCCCGACTCCGGTTTCGCCGTCGACGCGCCGACGGGGCGCGCCGGTTCGATCGCGCGAACGCCGTTAAGTCCGACGCCGTCGACGTTTAGTTCCGTCGACAAGCCGTCCCTCGCGCAAAATTCCTTCGCTCTTTCGAACGACGCGGAAAGCGATTACGACTTCGAAGCGGAACTCGATTGGGACGACGAACCGGTTAAAGTCGGCGGCGCCCGCGTCGCGCGACAACCGATCGCCGCGCCGACGCTCGTTCCCGAGACCTCGGTCGCCAAAGCGACGACCCGCCCGGCGACCCAATATTCCGACGCGCTCGAACTCGTCGCGCCGTCCGCGACCGAAAACGCAAACAACGAAAACGCCGACGTTTACGCGCCGTCCGCGCTCGTCTCGGACGAAGCCGATTTCGCGCCGCTCGTCGCCGACGACGCGCTCGTTTCCTCGGACGACGAACTGGAAAGCGGGCTCCCGCTCCTACTCGATTTTGAAAACGAACTCCTTGAAGAAGCGGAAAACGAACCGTTAAGCGACGCCGCGCCGTCGGTTGCGAAACCCGCGCCCTTGGTCGATTTCAACGCGTCGAACGGCGCCGACGCCGTCGCGTTGCCCGGTTTTTCGTCCGCGAACGCTTCAAGCGACGGCGACGCAACCGCCGACGGCGACGACGGTTCCGACGCGCTTCCGCTTCTCGTTTTCGACGTCGAATCTCTCGACGCGCCGGAAAACGAAACGGCGGACGCGACGCAAACTAACGAAGCGGCGCCGCTCCTGTCGCTCCCTTCCGACGTTCCCTCGGAACTGCCCGCGACGCCCGCCAAGTCGGCGCAAAACGCGTCCGAAACGCCGCCTAAACTAGCGTTCAAAAACGACTTAAGCCCGAAAGCGCGCGTTCGCGTCGTCGCGCCGTTACTTCCCGGCGCGTCGAAAACGCCGCGCCCGACGCCGGAACCGACCTCGAAATCGTCGGTCGAAAAACCGTCCGCTCCCGTTTGGCGCGCCGTCGTTCCGACGCCCGGCTCCGGCGCGCCGCAAGCCGCCGCTCGGAACGCGACGCCGATCGTCGCCGAAACGGCTCGCGTCGCCCCCGACAAAGGCGGGGCGACGTTCCGACAACCGAATATCCGCTAACCTCGACAACCGCGACGTTTACAAACGCCGCGGTTGTGTTTTTTTTCGCGCGTCTTTCCTTTCGCGTCCTCTTTTCCCTCTTTCCGCCTCTTGCCTTAGAACGTCGTTCGGCGATAAATTTTCTCGACGCAACTTCTTAAATCGCGAAGTTTACCGTTTTTATTTTATCTTCGAACGTCGCGCCGCTTGCAATTCGCGTTTCCATCCGGTACAATAGAACGCGACGGGACGAACCTTTGGCGCGCCGAACCGTCGTTCGTTTTCGCGCCGTTCGTTTTAACGCCTGAAAGGAAAGACTTTATGCACCCAGATATTAACCGCTTTCATCGCGCGGGAACTCGACGTTTCCGCCGCTTTTGCGCGCTTGTCGCCGTCGGAGCGTTCGGCTCCGTCGCGCTCGACCTCAACCGTCCCCTTGAACTCGCGTTTCTTCAGAACGCAACCGCTTTCGCCGCCGACTATTACGTCGACTCGCGAACCGGCGACGACGCGGACGACGGTTTGTCGCCGGAAAACGCTTGGCGCTCGCTCGAACGCGTTTCGTCGGCGAAATTGCAACCGGGCGATTCGGTCTATTTTAAAGCGGGCGAGCGTTGGCGCGGCGGGCTGAAACCGGCGTCCGGAGCGCCCGGAAAACCCGTTCTTTATTCGAGTTACGGCGAAGGCGCGAAACCGAGTCTTCTCCGATCCGTCGCGCTGAACAACGAACGCGATTGGGTCAAAGTCGGCGAAAACCTTTGGGCGACGCGACCGACGGAAATTCGCGTCGTCGGTTCGGGCGGCGACTTTTTGACCGGCGCTTGGGGACTCCATACCGAAAACGGCGCGAAAGCGTCGTTTAACGTTAGCGAAGTCGACGGCGCGAAAACGTTCCGCGTCAAGATCGCCGAATCGGGAACGGCGCCGAACCACGTCCAATGGACGAACTCGACGTTCCCGTTGCAAAGCGGGAAGTCTTATCGGGTTACGTTCGACGCGAGCGCGTCGATTCCGTTCGAAGCGCCGAGCGTTTCGCTGATGATGGCGGGCG
>JAZQAP010000620.1:0-1618 GCA_045545275.1 Thermoguttaceae bacterium
CGAGCCGCGCACCCTGAAAGGTTTCCGCGATTTCCTCCCCGAAGCGATGATTCCGCGCGAACGCCTGATCGAGCGCGTTACCAAAGTTTACCGAAATTACGGATTTTGCCCGATCGACACCCCGGTTCTCGAGTATTTGGAAATTCTCTCCGGGAAAGGGAGCGACGAAACCGACAAGCAACTTTACCGCTTCAAAGACTCCGGCGGGCGCGAAGTCGGAATGCGTTTCGACCTGACCGTTCCGTTCGCTCGGTTCTCGGCGCAACACTTCGCGGAACTCGGCGTCCCGTTTAAGCGTTACCACTTGGCGAAAGTTTGGCGCGGCGAAAACACGCAAGCCGGGCGCTATCGCGAGTTTATGCAATGCGACTTCGACACGATCGGGACGACGAGCGTCGTTTCGGACGTCGAAACCGCGCTGGTGATCAACGACGTGATGGAGCGTATCGACCTGCGAACGGAAGACTCCTTCGCGAAGTTCAAAATTCACCTCAACAGCCGCAAAATCTTGAACGGCGCGCTCGAAAAACTCGGGCTGAGCGACCGCGCCGTCCCGGTGTTGCGAGCGCTCGACAAGTTGGCGAAGGTCGGCCCGGACGCCGTCGTCAAGGAGATGACCGAAACCGCGTCGGCGACCGAAGAGCAAGGGCGCGCGATTCTCGAAATCGCCTCCGCGCAAGGTTCGAACGCCGAAATTTTGGCGCGTTTGGAAGGTCTCCTCGCCGGAAGCGAACTCGGGCTCGAAGGCGTCGCCGACTTGCGTCAAATCTTGGAATCGGTCGCGGCGGCGGGCGTTCCGGACGGTCGATTCGTCTTGGACGTCTCGATCGCTCGCGGGCTCGACTATTACACCGGCGCAATTTTCGAAACGTTCCTCGACGACGCGCAAAAACTCGGAAGCGTTTGCAGCGGCGGACGTTACGACAACTTGGCGGAGCTTTACACGAAGCAAAAACTGCCGGGCGTCGGCGCGTCGCTCGGTCTCGACCGCCTCTTCGCCGGGCTCGAAGAGTTGAATATGATCGAAAAAACGGCGGCGACGGTCGACGTGTTCCTCCCGATGTTCGACGCGGCGCTTTCGGTCGATTACGTTCGAATCGCGTCGGGGTTGCGCAAGCGCGGAATCGGCGTCGAGCTTTACCCGGAAGCGAAAAAGCTCGGCCAACAGCTGAAATACGCCGACAAAAAAGGTTTCCGTTTCGCGCTGGTGATCGGCTCCGACGAAGCGGCGCGCGGCGTCGCCAACTTGAAAGACCTCAAATCGGGCGGTCAAGTCGAAGTTCCGCTCGACGCCGACGGGTTGACGGACGCGATCGACGCCGCTTTGAGCGCCCGTTAAACTCCCCGTTTTACCGTTTTTCCCCGTTTTAACGCTCGACGCCTGTTTTTCGCCGCTAACGAACGACCGTCGCCGGGCGAATCGTTTTGATTTTGCGACGACGCGAGCGCCGTTCGACCCCGCCGACGCCGTTTTGCTCCGACGAGAACGCTCCGATGAAACTCACGTTAGCCGAACCGCGCGGTTTTTGCTCCGGCGTCAACCGAGCGATTAACATTCTTGAAGACGTCGTTCGCAACGAAAAAGAACGCGCTTACGTTTATCACGAAATCGTGCATA
>JAZQAP010000621.1:0-3381 GCA_045545275.1 Thermoguttaceae bacterium
AGGGCAAAACGCGCAAAACGGTCGCGGAAATCGCGCGCCGGAGCGGGCCGTTCCGCTCGATCAAGCGCTCGAAAAGGCCGAGCCGACGAAACCGATGCGCTTGAACCAACAACAATTCACGACGCGAGACGGTTGGCGACTCGTCGCCAATTATTATAAGGGCGCCGGAAACGCCGACGCGACGCCGGTTTTGCTCCTGCACGGTCGCGACGGGAAAAAGGAAGATTTCGACGCGCTCGCGAAGAAATTGGCCGAACAAGGATGCGCCGTTATCGTTCCGGACTTGCGCGGCTGCGGCGAAAGCACGAGTCTCGCCGTCAACGATATGTCGCGCGGGCCCCGCGGAATGCGCCAACCTCGCGAACGCAAAATGTCGCAATTTAACAACGACGATTTGCGCGCGCTGATCGAATACGATAAAGAAGTTTGGTTCAACTTTTTACTTTATTTGCACAATAAAGAATTGCTGAACGTTAAAAAGACGATTATCGTCGGTTCCGAACTCGGCGCGGCGTTGGCGGCGACTTGGGCGCGGGACGACTGGAACGGCAAAGGCGACGCGGCGCAAAACGTCGTCGGCGTCGCGCTTCTCTCGCCGGACGCGTCGAACGACGAAGGGAAGTTCAACGCCTTAACGGCGCTCGACGCGTATCGCAAAAAAGCGAAGGGGAAGAGTAGCGGTTTCGTCGTTTTTGTCGGGCAAATGACCGAAGACAAGTTCGAAGACGCGAAGAAAATCCAAAAGAAAATCGGCGGCAAAGCGGACGAAGAGCTTCCGCCGCAAGAAAAAACGATTCCGATCGTCGCGCTGAAAACGGAAAAACAGGGCGTCGAACTGTTGAAGATTCAATCGTTCGGCGTTTCGGACACCGTCGTTCAGTTCGTCGCGAACCGAATGAGCGCGCTTCCGAAAAAACGTCAAAAGTGGGAGGCGATCGAAGCCGAATGATCGGCGTTTGAGGCGCGAAGCCAAACGGCGGCGGAAAAGTCGTCGGAAGCGCAAGCGCAAGAAACGAGAAACGGAGCGGGAATCGAAACCGCTCCGTTTTTTATTGGGCGTCGAGCGTCGGTCGAGCGGAACGCCGAACAAGCGCCCGGCGTCGGACGCAACGCCGGGCGAACGCCGCTAAAGGAACCGCCGAAGACCGTCGCTGAGCGAACGTCGCTAGACGAACCGTCGAGCAAACGGACGCCGGACGTCGGGAAACCGACTTAAAATTTCTTGCCGCGCTCCTCTTCGATTTCTTCGAGCGCGTAAAGTTTGCCGTCCGGATTATTGCAACCGCGGCAGAACTTCGCCGTTTTCTCCCAAGAGGACGGACGATCGATATTTTGATCCCAAAACGGCCAAGTGCGGCACTGAACCGGGCGCGACTTGTAAACGCTGCAACCGCGCGTTTTCTCGTCGAAAAGAACGCAGTCGCCGTTCGAGCGTTCGATTAAGCTCTTCTTTTTCCCGCGAATCAGCCGAACGAACGCGTTTTCGAACTCGAATTTCGAGAAGCCGAGTTCCTTCGCCATCGCGGCGATTTCCTCGTCCGTTACCCAAACGTAACCCGGCTCGCCGCCGCAGCAGCCGCCGCACTGTTTGCACCCGAAACGGAGCCCGTCTCGGTACCAAGGTTCTTTTTGCAACGTTTTTTCCTTTTTGTTAGCGTTGACGACGCTTGAAATTTGAGGCGAAACGCTCGACGCGTTAAAATAGGCGGGCCGGGCGGTTCGCGGCGTCTTGGCGGTGAGTTTCGTTATTCGGCGGCGTCCGACTCGGCGCTTTCCGACGCGTTTTCGGGTGTTTCGTCGGTCTTTTTCGGGCCGTCCGCTTCTTTGATAATGCGGATCGCGTCGACCGCCGGATTCTCGACGAGCGAAATTTCGCGAACGACCGCGCCGACGTGCAGACGCGCCGTCGGGCCCTCCGCCGGTTCGCGGTATTTCTCCGGATTCGCGAAGCGGAGCGCGAGGCTTCCGGCGGTTTCGATATATTCGGCCATTTTCGGCGAAATTTCCGGGTTCTCGTCGCCGAACTCCGGCGCTTCGTCCGTTACGAGGAGAACCGACGCGCCCATATAGTTGCCCGGATAGAGGAGAACGCAACGGGAGCGGTTCGGCGACGCGAACGCCGCGGCGAGCGCGTCGCAGTCCTTTTGGTTCCGTCCGACGACGCAGTAAGCGTTTTCGTCGATGCGAAGGCGGCGACCGGCGGCGATAAGACGAGCGTCCCAAACCGTCGGCTGCGTTTTGTATTTCAGCATATCGCGAACGCGCGGCGAATACGAGTTTTCGCAAAGGACGCATCCGGTCGACGGTTGCGGAATCGTTTTAATGTCGTAATCTTTGCGGGCGAGCCAAACGAGCTTACCGCGTCCGCGCCCGGTGAAAGAGCGGAGTTTTTCGCGGTCGAGCGAGCCGTCTTTTTCCGGCGCGGTCGGGTTCAAGACCTTCGCCGAAAGGGGACGGACGAGTTTGTCGCCGAGACCGGATTCGCGCGAAATCAGCATCAGTTGGTGAATCTTTTGGCTGTTCGGGCGTTGGCCGGAGACTTCGCCGGTCGCGACGAAATCGGCGCCGATCTCTTCCATCAACTTTTTCGCTTCGCGGCACATCATCGCGCGGCAGTCGAGGCAAGGGTTGACGTTCGCGCCGTAACCCCAACGCGGGTTCGCGAGCATTTTCATATAGTCTTCGCCGAGTTCGCGAACGACGAGTTCGACGCCCAACTCTTTCGCTCGGTCGGCGGCCTCTTTCGAACAATCGTGAAAAGGCGTGATAATATTCAAACCGACGACTTCGACGCCTTGCTCTTGCAGAAGACGCGTCGCCAGCAAACTGTCCAAACCGCCGGAAAAAAGAACGATCGCTTTCATCGGAACCTCGTGTTTTCGCCGTTCGAGCGACGCTTGGCGGAGCGAAAACGTTTTCGCTTCGAACTAACGTCGCGTTCGAGGCCGCGTCGACGGCGTTTTGGCGGCCTCCGTTATTTTCCTTATTATACGCGATTTTTTTCGGAGCGCGACCGCCCCCGACGCTTCTTTTTTCGCGAAAAAGAGAAAACGGTTCGCGACGAGGAGAAAAATCCCGACGAAAGGGGGAAACGCAAGTTGGCAAACCGCAACGCAACGAAACGCAACGAAACGCAACGAAACGCAACGAAACGCAACGAAACGCAACGAAACGCAACGCAACGAAACGAAACGAAACGAAACGAAACGAAACGAAACGAAACGAAACGAAACGAAACGAAACGCAACGAAACGCAACGAAACGCAACGCAACGCAACGAAACGAAACGAAACGAAACGAAACGAAACGAAACGAAACGAAACGAAACGAAACGAAACGAAACGAAACGAAACGAAACGAAACGAAACGAAACGAAACGAA
>JAZQAP010000622.1:0-5936 GCA_045545275.1 Thermoguttaceae bacterium
GCTCGTTTTTCTCCGCTTTTTTTCGGTCGATCGCGAACGGTTCTTCGCCGTAAACGTTCGAATCGTTGGCGGCGTCGGCGCGCCAAAAGATCGGCGTTTCGGTCAGACGGAGTCGGCAGCTTAGCAGGTTGATCGGATTGAATCGGGCGCCGCGTTCCGAGAGGCGCGTCGCGTCGCGGTTCGACGGGAGGTGTTCGGCGATTTCTAAGTCGTCGACCCAAAGGTCGTAAACGCCGCGCCGCGCTTCGGTTATCAAAACGAGTTGACGGACGTAGGCGCCTTCGGCGTCGACCGGAATCCGGTGTTCGCCGCGCAGGGCTCGCGTCGTTTCGTCGAGGAGCGCTTGGAAGTCTTTGGGGAAGCCGAGCCGTTCCCATTCGCCGGTTTTCGAGTAACTCGAACCGGGGAGGAGCGCGATTAGCGGCGTTTTCGTATCGGGGCGGAGCGTTTTCGGGAAGACGACGAGCGCGGCGAGCGAGACGCCGGGACGGTCGGCGCGAACGCGAACGCTCGGCGCGGTTTCGGCGTAAATCGTCGGATAGTCGCAGTAATGTCCGAAAACGACGACGCCCGGTTTTTTCGCTTCGTATCGGAGGCGTTCGGAGCGTTTGCCGGAGAACGCGAAGTCGTCGACGCGGCGATGTTCGAGAATTTCGACGTCGCCTTCTTGGTAGAGGTAGCGCCAACTGACGCCGGGCGTTTCGAACGTTTCGCTCCAAGACGGTTCGGGGGGCGTCGGCTCCAAACCGGACGCGTCGAACGTCGGGCGGTCGAAGCCCGGAGGGGCGGCGCCGAGTTCCGACGAGAGCGCGAAAATCGCCGAAAGGGTCGACGCGAGAACGAGCGCGACCGTCGGGCCGAATCGAAACGAACGGGTCAAAGCGAAAACTCCGAAACGCGAAAAAGTAAAAGGCGAGGAAAAGCGGCGGCGAAACGGCGGAAACGCCGCGGAAAATCGCGTCGACGATACCGAATTTTCGCGCGGCGGTCAAGAGCGGTTTCCGGAACGGAACGGTCGGCGCAAGAAAAAGAAACGACGACGAAACCGGTCGGCTTCGTCGTCGTTTTTTAAGAGGCGTTAACGGCGGCCCCGACGTTTAGCGCGTCGGGGCGGGAGCCGTTTGCGATTAGTCGCGACCCGGGTTGGCGCCGGTGGCGAATTCTTCTTCCTCTTCTTGGATGATGATGCGCGGGGTAACCGTCATCAACATGCTCGTCGTTTCGCGACCGATGGCGCTGTTCGAGAAGAGCCGTTTGAGGTACGGGATCTTGCTCAAAATCGGGACGCCGCCTTCGTTGCGACCTTCGCTCAAACGTTTGATACCGCCGAGGAGGGCCGTGCCGCCGTCCGGAACGTTGACCGTCGTGTAGACGGAGAAGCTGGACGTAACCGGTTCTTGAATCGTCGTGCCGGCGCTGACGACTTCGGCGCCGTTCGTCGTTTCGCGTTCGTCGGTGATGCTGTCGAGGATGTTGCTTCCTTTGTTCGCGGTCGTGCTGTTCGTCGAAACGGAGTCGGTGCCTTCGAACTTAAACGTGCGGTCGTTGTCCGTGATCTTGCAGAAGAACGGGACGACGGTCATGCGGACGTATTTGCGGTCCGGCGACGCGGTCGCTTGGACGGTCATGAACTGACCTTCGTTGATGACCGTGATGACCGGTTGTTGCGCGACGGCGAATTCGCCGACGACCGGGATAACCGTGCTGACGTAAGGGACGCTGGTGAAGTCGCTGACGCTCGCGGTTTGACCGTTGAACATCGTAACTTTCGGCGCTTGCAGGACGTTCGTCCGCGTGTCGGATTCCGCCGCGCTAACGAAGAAGTACGATTCGATGTCGCTCAAAATCGCGAAACCCATTTGCGCGCCGACCGACGGGTCGTAGTTGCCGAACTGCGGGACGGCCAAGCCGTAGCTGTTTTGCGTGAAGTTGATGTTCAGGTTTTCGGTGAACATGTTGTTCCCGCTCGCTCCGGCGTCGTAAATGCCGTAGACGCCTTTCTTCGACGGGACGAGTTGGTCGTCGTCGAGGTCGCCCGCGTCCGTTTCCGATTGGAACGACAGGTTCATGTTGACGCCGATGCGTTCGAAGTATTCGTCGCTGATCGTGATGAAGCGAACTTCGACCGCGACTTGCAGGTCGTTCAGCGCGCGAAGTTTTTCAAGGAGTTCTTGAATTTCTTCGTGGTTTTCTTCCGTTTGCCGAATCGCCAAGGTGTTGTTCAGCGAGAAGAATTGGGGGTCGCCGACCGTTTCCCAAGTTTCTTCGTCGCCGACGACCGACGTGATGAGGTCGATCAGTTCGGACGGGTCGTTCATGCCGCCGCCGGAGCCCGCGGTAACCGGAACGTTTCCGCCGCTCGATTGGATTTGCGCGGCGATGTTCGGCGAAAGGAGCGTCGAGTTCGCGCCGAAAACGTTTTGGTTCAAGCCCGAGATCGTGTTCGAGGCCGAGGCGCCCAAACCGCGGTTCGCGGCTTGTTGGTAAGCGCGTTGGTAGCTCGATTCCATCGACATCGGAGCGACGACGTTGCCAAAGTTCGGGACGCCGATGACCAAGTCCGCGACCGGATAGTATTGGAGGGTCGTTTTGCTCGAACGCTTGTTCTTGCCGGTGATCGTGAGGACTTCGTCTTCGACGATGTACGACAGGTTGAGCGGCGTCAGCGAGTGCTTCAGGTAGTTCTTCAGCTTAATGTTCGACAGGTTCGTCGGAATCGCCATGTCGGACGTAACCCCGGCTTCCGCGAGCGCGGCTTCGTCGACCATGATGTTGATTTCCGCGTTTTTGCGAATGTAATCGACGACGAGATCCAACGGAGTCGGTTGGTCGAACGGCAGCGTGATCTGCATTTCGAGTTTGCGAAGGATTTCGAGGTCGGCTTCGGAACGGGTCGCGCCGCCGGCCAGCGACTTGCGGTTCTTCGCGACGTTCCAACGATCTTGGTTGAACACGAGCGGGTTCGCGTCGTTGACTTCGACGACCGCCGCCGTTTCGACGTCGTTCATTCCTTGGATGAACGAGTCGGATTTCGCTTCGCGAAGGTTGGCGTTGAACGCGTTTTGTTTCGCGAGTTTCGCCATGTTCAGCATTTGAACCGCGATTTGTTCGTTGCCGGAGTAGTCGGCGCATTTTTCCGCCAAGACGATCGCTTCGTCGTAACGGCCTTCTTCGAGGAGGTCGTTGAACTTTTCGGTATCGTCGGCCAAGCGCGCTTGACGTTCGAGTTCCGCGGCGCGTTTTTGCGCGACGAAAGCGTCGACGTTTTGGTTTTGTTGTTGCAACGCGATGCGGGAGCCGTTCGCGGCGAGGAACGATTCGGCGTCGGCGATCGCGACGTCGAGGCTTTGCGCGAAGTGCGCTTTATAAGCGACGTCGACGTTCGACGCTTCGAGTTCGGCGCGGAGTTGTTTCAGGTCGGCGAGCGCTTCTTTCGGAGCGGTTTCGCGAACTTGATTTTGCTTCGCGACGAAAGCGGCGATTTCGTTCCCGAGCGCGTCCGGCGTTTGCGTGAAATCGACGCCGGTGGCGGTCGCGACGACTTCCGGGGTCGCGGCGGGGGCCGTGAGGCGAGCGATTTCGGCGTTGATTTCGCGAACCGTCGCGGCGTCGAGTTCCGCAGTGTAGCGGAGCGCGTCGCGGTAGTTGGTCAACGCGGTTTCTTTATCGCCTTGCGCGAGGGCGGTTTCCGCTTCTTGAACGTAAAGGTAGCCGGCGCTTTCGCCCGACGAAACGCCCGGAACCGTCGCTTGGACTTGGCGGATCGACGATTGCGAACGAGCCGCCGCGACGTCGCGGAGGAATTGCGCCGGGGAGTCGCCGCCCGCGAACGCGCTTTCCGGAATCCCTTGCGCTTGGAGCGCGCGAACCGCTTGTTCGGCGCGTTCCGTTTGACCGTTCGCGGCCAAAACGCGCGCTTGGCGGAGCGTCTCTTGAGCCGACGCGACTTGACGTTTCGTCGCTTCCGAAAGACCGGTCAGCGGAGCTTGAGAAGCGGTCGGAGCGGCGAGCGCGAGGCGGTCGTCGGCGACGCGGCGTTGAACCGAGGCGACGTCCATCTTGCGTTCGATCGTCGCGGCGTCGAAAACGACGTTAAGTTTGCGAGCTTCCGCGACGAGGTTTTCCGCCGCGTCCAAATCTTGGCAACGACGGAGACCTTCCGCTTGTTCGAGGTAGCTCTTCGCCAATTCGCGTTTGACGGCTTCGGTCATCCCTTGAGCGCGAGCCGCCGCTTCGGCGCGTTTGTATTGGTCGACGAGCGGAAGAACGTATTCCGGACGGTCGCTGGCCGCGCCGTATTGAGCGTTCAACGCTTGCGCTTCTTGGACGTAGCGTTCCGCCGAGACGACGTCGCGACTCATCAACGAACGGCGAGCTTTCAAAAGGAGTTCTTGACTCCGAACAAGCGCCGGATAGGACGGGGCGTTCGAGTTAACGCCGAGGACGGCCGAAGCCGGGGTTTGAGCGGGAGCGTCCGTTCCAAAGGTCGTCGCTCCGCCGAGCGAAAACGCCGCCGAGCCGAAGCCCAACGCGATCGCCAACAAACCAGTCTGAATCTTTTTGGTTGGTTCCAACACGATACTCCTTTCGAGACTCGCTGTTATACGCTTAGTGTTACGAGTGGCACCATTAGTCATCCCTGACCTCCCAGATTCTCCGGAAGAAAAATAATCAGTGAAAAAATCGTCTTTTCGTCGGCGACGAAGAACGAAGGGGAAAACGCGGCGAGCGATCCGTCGCTCGAAAAGGCGTTTTCGTTCGTTCGACTCGTCTGACGCCGATGGGTTGGCGACTCGGCTCCATCGAAAAACAAAAACTTGTGGTTTCTTCCGAGCCGCGTCGTTTCGGCGTCGTTCCGTTGCGACGGCGGGCGGCTCGTCGAGTCGGACGAAGCGTCGGAGGACGCGGCGAACGACTCGCGCAAACCCGAATAAACGGCGTAACCGTGTAAACGGGTAAAAACGGGTTTTCTCCTATAACCTATAATCGTACCGCAAACGGTTCTTCATTAGGGAAAAAACCGCCGAACGAACAGGTTTTTGGAAATTTTTCCCAACTTTATTCGCGTCGGCAATAGCGTAATCGGCATAAACGGCGCTTTCAATGAGTAAAAACGGCAAAATCGACTCTATTTTTCGAAAGAAACGTTCGAACCGTCGAAACCGCCGATTCCGGAGCGACCGCTTCGACGGTTGAGACCGTTTCGACGCTCGGAACCGCTTTCGTCGCCGCGACCGTTTCGACGCTGGGAATCGCTTTCGTCGCCGCGACCGTTTCGACGCTTGGAACCGCTTTCGTCGCCGCGACCGTTTCGACGCTGGGAACCGCTTTCGTCGCCGCGACCGTTTCGACGCTTGGAACCGCTTTCGCCGCCGCGACCGTTTCGACGCTCGGAACCGCTTTCGTCGCCGCGACCGTTTCGACGGTTGGAACCGCTTTCGTCGCCGCGACCGTTTCGACGCTCGGAACCGCTTTCGCCGCCGCGACCGTCGCGAGCGTTTTGGTCGGGAGCGTTGGAACCGTCGTAAGAATAACGAAAGCGGCGCTCGGCGTCAAGCGCGAGAAGTCGAACGGAAGGCGCGACGCGTCGAGCGAGGCGTCGCGCAAAACGCCCTCTATAGTATTAATGACAAAAACGCAAAAAAAAAAGCGGTCGCGCCGCTTGGGCGAAACCGCGTTTGGGAGGGAAGGGGGAAAACGGACGTTCCTTAAAACGCGAGGGTTTCGAACGTCGGAATCGTTTCCGACGGCGCGAGCGGTTCGGACGGCTCGGCGGAATCGGGCGTTTCGACGTCCGGCGTCGACGCGGGCGCCGCGGTCGTTTGGGACGTCGCGGACGTTTCGAGCGCGGCGAAGGCATCGAGAAGCGCAAGGACAACCTGGCCGAAGAAATCGCCAAGATGGCCAAGTAATTTCAAACATCTTCGGGGAACTGC
>JAZQAP010000623.1:0-3682 GCA_045545275.1 Thermoguttaceae bacterium
AGGAAGCGGAAACGGCGGCGAGGCCGAGCGCGCCCGCGGCGATAAAATCGCGTCTGTTAACAGGGGACATTGACGTTCTCCGAATCGCGACGGTTTCGCCGACCGCCGCGTTAAAAAAGGAAAAATCGACCGAAAAAACAACCGACCGAACGGAAATCGGGCGACGATCCGTTTTCGGCGGCGTTCCGGAGTCGATTATACGGCGAACGGCGTCGAAATGCAAGCAAAAAGAACGCAAATAGGGAAGAAGAACGCAAAAACGACCGCCGCGGAACGTCGACCGCAAGAAAAGAAAAGGCGCCGCTCGACGCGAAAATCGAACGGCGCGAAAACGGAGAAAACGAACGCGAAAAAGCGGCGGTTTTCCAAGCGGCGAACGTCAAACGAGCGTCGTGAATTGTTCGTTGACGCGGAGGTCGCCGCAGTTGAGATAACGGATGTCCTTAATGCCGAATTTCATCATCGCCAAACGGGTGAGGCCGACGCCGAACGCGAATCCGCTGTATTCTTTCGGATCGATTCCGCCGTGTCGCAGGACTTCCGGGTGAATGAGGCCGCAAGGAATCAGTTCGATCCAACCGTCGCCGCAAGTCGGGCAACCTTTCCCGCCGCAGAGGAGACAGTTCAAGTCGAGTTCGAAACCCGGCTCGACGAACGGGAAGTAACCCGGGCGAAGACGGACTTTAACGTCGCGCTTGAAGACTTGGCTCAAAATCGTTTTCATCGTCGCGATCAGGTTGGCGACCGAAATATTCTTGTCGACGACGAGCCCTTCGCATTGGTAAAAGGTGTTTTCGTGGCTCGGGTCGACCGCTTCGTAACGGAAGCAACGGCCCGGGAAAATCGCGCGAATCGGCGCCCCGAAGCGTTGCAACGTGCGGACTTGGTTCGCCGACGTGTGCGTCCGCAGAATCAGTTGATTCTTTAGCCAAAAAGTGTCTTGCATATCGCGCGCCGGGTGGTCGCCCGGGATGTTCAGCGCTTCAAAGCAGAAGTATTCCGACTCGACTTCCGGGCCGTAAAGGACGGAAAAACCCATCCCTTGGAAGACGTCTTCCAGCTCCATTTGCGTCAACGTGATCGGGTGGAGCGCGCCGAGTCGACGGCCCTTGCCGGGAGCGGTCAAGTCGAGATCGTTCGTTTTGCGGCGAATCGCGGACGCTTTGAACGCTTCGACGGCGGCGGAGATTTCGGCGGTCGCGAAATTTTTCAATTCGTTAAGACGTTGGCCGAAGCTCTTCTTTTCTTCGACCGACATTTTGCTAAAGTCGGCGCTCTTCGCGAGGGTCGTGATCGAGCCTTTGCGACCGAGGTAATCGACGCGAATTTGCTCGACTTGCTCCGCCGTCGTCGCCGACTTCAAATCTTGAACGAGCCGTTCTTTAATTTCTTGCACGGAAATCTCTCCCAATCGATACAAACGGAATCGCGACCGTCGCGCCGGTACCGTCGAAGCGGCGGCGTCGGGAGCGGTCGGAAATTTTGTCAAAAATCGTTAATTTGGCTGAAAAAGCGTCGTCGAAAGCGCGGCGAAACGACGCGTCGACAAACGTCCCCTTATATTATAACGTCGACTTCGATTTGCGTTAGGAGCCCCCGGGCGTTTTTTTGCGACTTTTCGCCGAGAAAAGCGGCGCGGCGGTTTCGGTTCCGGCGTTTGGCGGCGCCGCCTTGCAATTTCGCAAGGCGAGGCGCGTTCGGCGGCGGGGATAAACGTTAAAATGGGGGAAGTGGCGGAAATGACAAAGCCGGATTCGGGCTATTTTGACTTTGCGGGCGGACATATGATCGGTTAGTCGCCTATTTTGACTTCGCGGGCGGACATATGGTCGGCTAGTCGCCTATTGGAGTTTCGCAGGCGGGCGTTTGATCGGTTGCTGAAAAAAACGGGGCCCTGTCATTTTGGCCCGTCGGCGCGCCGAAACGACGTCGATTTGGCGGCGTCGGCGACAAAAACGACGGCAAGCGCAAGCTGGTCGAAGGAGGAGAAATAAAAATTTCCGCTAAAAAAGAAGAAAAAACGGGGGAAAAACGTGTTTTGAAGAAAAAAAACGGCGTTTGGCGTCGCGTTTGCTTGAATAAAAAACGAGTCGCGGGGACGACTCGTAAGGACGAAAATTAGCAAGGAGAACGAAAATGAATTTTTCTTTCGATAAATTGACGACGAAATCGCAAGAAGCGATCGCCGGCGCGCAACGGCTCGCGACGACGAAAGGGAATCCGGAAATCGGCGGACTCCACCTTCTCGCTGCGGCGCTCGAAGAACGGGACGGGGCGGTCGCTCCGATTTTCGCCGCGATCGGCGTCGACGTCGCCCGACTGAAAAAAGCGGTCGATTCGGAAATCGCCCGACTGCCGCGCGTCGAGGGAACGACGCCGTCGCCGAGCGCCGAACTGCAAAAGATTTTCGTCAAGGCGGCGGAGGAAGCGACGGCGTTGACCGACGAGTTCGTTTCGACCGAACACTTGCTCCTCGCGCTGACCGTCGTCGACGGCAAGGCGAAAAATTTGCTCGACCTGTTCGGCGTCGACCGAACGAAGATTCTCGAAGGCGCGAGCCGAGTGCGCGGGAACAACCGCGTCGTCGACCAAGAGCCGGAGGGAAAGTTGCAAGCGCTGGCGAAATACGGGATTAACTTAGTCGAACGGGCGCGACGCGGGAAGCTCGACCCGGTGATCGGGCGCGACGCCGAGATCCGCCGCGTCGTTCAGGTCTTGTCGCGGCGAACGAAGAACAACCCGGCGCTCGTCGGGGAACCGGGCGTCGGGAAGACGGCGATCGCCGAGGGGCTCGCGCTGCGCATCGTCGAAGGCGACGTGCCGGAAAGCCTTAAAGATAAAGAGGTTGTCGCGCTCGATATGGGGGCGTTGATCGCCGGAGCGAAGTTCCGCGGCGAATTCGAAGAGCGGCTGAAAGCGGTCTTGAAGGAGGTCGAAGCGTCGAACGGGCGAATTATCCTCTTCATCGACGAGTTGCACGCCGTTGTCGGAGCGGGGAACGCGCAAGGGAGCGCCGACGCCGCAAACCTTCTCAAACCGGCGCTTGCGCGCGGCGAAGTGAAGTGCGTCGGCGCGACGACGTTCGACGAGTACCGCAAATATATCGAAAAAGACCCGGCGCTCGAACGACGGTTCCAGCCGATTACGGTCGCCGAGCCGAGCGTCGAGGACGCGTTGGCGATTCTTCGCGGGCTGAAAAACCGGTACGAGTCGCATCATAAAGGCGTTAAAATCAAGGATTCGGCGCTTGTCGCGGCGGTCGAACTCTCGAAACGTTACCTGCCGGAGCGGTTCCTGCCGGACAAGGCGATCGACCTGATGGACGAGGCGATGAGCCGTTTGGCGATGGAGTTGCAAAGCGTTCCGACCGAAATCGACGACGCGCGACGGCGGTTAACGCAGTTGAAAATCGCCGAGCGACAACTTGTCGACGAAACGGAGCCGAGCGCCGTCGCCCGACTCGCCGAGATTCGCAAGGAAATCGCCGCGAAAACGGAAACGTTGGCGGAACTGAACTTGCGTTGGGAAAAGGAAAAAAGCGGCGTCGGCGACTCGAAGCGGCTGCGCGAAAAAATCGACGATAAACAGCTCGAATACAAGAACTTGGACGCGAGCATTAAGGCGGCGTATTCGCGCGGTCAAGCGGTCGACAACGCGGAGTTTCAACGGTTGGCCGAACTTT
>JAZQAP010000624.1:0-2414 GCA_045545275.1 Thermoguttaceae bacterium
GGCGGAACGAACGGCGGTTTTGGCGGCGTCGAGTACGGCGCGACGCGCTTCCGAACGGTCGTTACCGAGTTGGGCGCGCCTGAAATTTGGTGCGAGGAAGTCGACGGCCCGCGCCGCTGGAAGCTCGAGTTTAGCGTTCGCGAGGATTGACGCGAAGACGTCGTTATAAACGAAATTGACGGAATTAACGATTTTGCTGATTTTGCGCCGGCGCGTCGGCAAATGGGCGCCTTGAGGTGCGCAAAACGGCGGAAAAATCGTTAAAACCCGCTTTAAAAATCGAAATAATTGCAATATTTAAACTGCTAATCAACCGAGTAACAACGCAATCGAAAAAGAGGAAAAATCGATGAGCTGCGGATATGTGATTAACGTTACTGCTATCGACCGTCCGGGTATCGTCGCCGGAGTCAGTTCGGCCATTAAGAATTTGGGCGGGAATATCGAATCGTGCAGCCAAACGGTTCTCGACGGTTATTTTACGCTCATTATGACTTTTTCGTTGCAAGAAGCCGTCGACGCGGACGAGTTGAAAGCGAAGATTTTGCAAGAAAAGGGACTCGAAGGTTGCCAAGCGGTGCTTTTGGCGACGACCGACGCGAAAAAAGCGACCGAAACGCCGGATTCGAATATCTTCGTTATCACTGCGTTCGGCAAAGACTCGGAAGGGATCGTCGCGCAATTCACCCGTTATCTCGGCGATAAGGAAATTAACATCGTCGACCTTTACGGCAACATCACCCCGGAAGGCGATTTCGTTCTGATCGGACAAGTCGAAGTCGACCCGAAACTCGATATTCAAAACATTAAATACGACCTCGAAGCGCTCGGCGAACAAGTCGGTTTCACCGTTCGCATTCAACATAATAATATTTTTGTCGCGACGAATCATATTCGCCTCAATCGTCGATAAATTTTTGATTGTTAAACGCGCGCCGTTTCGCCCGTAAAAGGACGGACGGCGCCGACAACGTGAGGAAACGAACGCGAAGCGAAGGGCGGCGCGTTCGTCTAGAGGCGTTTTAAGCCGTTGCGTTGGCAGAACGGGTGAAATAGGGGAAAAGGGGCGAAATGGCGGAGATTTCTTACATCGGCGTCGAAAGACAACGCGAACGAATGTTGGCCGACAAATTTATCTGTAATTTACTCGGCGTCGAGTTGGTCGACGCGGGCTTCGGAACGGCGCGCGCCGAGCTGACGGTGAGGCCGGAGCATATGAACGGCGTCGGCGTTTGTCAAGGGGGCGTTCTTTTTTCCATCGCCGATTTTGCGTTCGCCGCCGCCTGCAATTACGCGGAGGAGCCGGTTATCGGGATTGAAGTTTCGATTTCCTACTGCAAAACCGTTAAAACCGGCAAAATTGTCGCCGAGGCGACGGAAATTTCTCGCACTCGAACGATGGCGTTGGCCGAAGTTCGCGTTACGGACGAAGCGGGAACGCTCCTTTGCGTCGCTCGCGGACGCGGGTACGTTTTGCAAGCGCGTTGATATAAAACGCGTCGTTTGCCTATTTTGACGTCCGGCGGCGTTTCGGGCGACGCGTTGGGTAAGCGACGGTTTGCGTCGACGGTTGCGCGGGGCGACCTTGCCGGTCGCGGCGTTTGTCGGGATTATGCGGCCTTTTCGGCGGCGACGTAAGGCGCGACCGAAGGAAACGGTCGGGGAACCGTTCGGGGGGGCTTGACCCGTTCGCGTTTTCGGCGCACAATAGTAATAAGGACGTGTTTTTCCCAAAGGCGCGGCGCTTCCTTGTCGGGGGCCGCGATTACGCCAACGTTTAAGAAAGGTTAAAAATGGATCCGCAAGTTAAGCGCGCGTTGATCAGCGTCAGCGACAAAATGGGCCTCGCCGACTTTGCGAAAGGGCTCGTCGCGGCGGGCGTTCAACTCTTCAGCACCGGCGGCACGAAGCGTTATCTCGAATCGAACGCGATTCCGGTTACCGACGTTACCGATTACACCGGTTTTCCGGAGATGATGGACGGTCGTCTGAAGACGTTGCATCCGAAAGTTCACGGCGGGATCCTTTGCCGTCGCGACGACGAAACCGATATGAAATCGGCGACCGATCACGGCATCGAACCGTTCGAACTCGTCGTCGTCAACCTTTATCCGTTCGAAGCGACGGTCGCGAAAGAAGGCGTTACCGACGCCGAAGCGATCGAAAACATCGATATCGGCGGCCCGACGATGGTGCGCGCCGCGGCGAAAAACCATCGTTTCGTCGGGATCGTTACCTCGGCCGAGCAATACGCTCGCGTTCTCGAAGAAGTTCAACAAAACGGCGCGCTCTCGATGCAACTTCGCCGCTCGTTGGCTCGCGACGCGTTCGCGCACACCGCTTCTTACGACGCCGCGATCGCTCGTTACTTCGCCGAACACGACGGCGCCGCGACCTTCCCGAACACGATCTCG
>JAZQAP010000625.1:0-3323 GCA_045545275.1 Thermoguttaceae bacterium
CGCTTCGTCGGACGTTTCGCAGTTAATCCCGACGTGTCCCATTTCGAGCCCGAGAAGAAGTTCGACGGCGCGCTTGGCGTTCGCGGCGATTCCGGCCCAATCGCCCGCGGCGACCGCCGAGCAAGGCGCGACGAAACGACCGCCGATCGCAAGGATCGCGCCGCAACGGGAATAAGCGTCGACGTCGGCCCAGTCGACCGCGCCGGTCGGAATAAAGCGAACGGTCGGGAACGCTTCGGTCAACGCTTTGATCGCGTCCAAACCGCCCGCGACCGGCGCCGGGAAGAAGTTGAAAACGGTCAAACCGAGCGAAACGCCAAGTTCGATTTCGCTCGCCGTCGTCGCGCCCGGAACGATCGCGACGTTTTTGCCGACGCAGTATTCGACGAGCGCCGGATTCAAGCCCGCCGAAACGACGAAATCGACGCCCGCCGCGGCCGCCGCGTCGACGTTTTCCGCCGTCGCGACGCAAGCGCCGAGAACGCATTCCGGAAGCGCCGCGCGAATCGCCGCCGCCGTTTCGACCGTCGCGACGCAAGCGCCGATCCCGCCTTCGTTCAACGCTTTAGCCGTTTCGACCGCCTTCGCCGCGTCCGCGACGTCGACCGTCGGCAGGAACCCGATTTCCCCCAATTTTTTCAACGCGTCCGTCATCTCGCTTCCTCTTCCGTTTTAAACGTTAAAATTTTCTCAATGCTCGGCTTTTCGCGTCCGTCGACGTTTCGCCGTTCGCGTTCAAGCCGAAACGCGCCTCGCGACGCTCTTCGTTCCCCTTATTATAAAGGATTGCGCGTCGGCGTCAATCGGACGCGTCGGGCGGCGCCCAATTCGCCGCCCCCCCTTTCCCGTCGACGAAACGCGCCTTTGATTTTTTTATTTTCGCAACGTCGGCAAATTAACGCCGCGTTTAAATTTCTTTTCAAACGTCGTCTTTCGGACATCTAGCCGCCGTTCGGCGACGAGACGTTATTTCGCTCCGCCGAACGCCGTTTCGATTTCTCGCCGTCGCGCGACGCCGGGGCTGGACAAAACCGCGTCGACGACGTATACTAAAGAAAGGGAAGCTCTCGAATCGCCGTCGTTCGGCCCGCCGCGCGCCGTCGCGTCTTTCGAGCCGTCCGGCGTTACCCCGTTTTCGCGCTTTCCCTATTTTCCCATTTCCCTTATTTTGCCCGTTTTTCCTCGGGCTATCCTTCAATTTCCCCTAATCCCCCGATCGAGGATTTTCCGATGCGATATTTCGGCGCTTTTTTCCCTCCGCCGTCGACTCTTTTTTCGGCGTTGACGGTCTCGACGCTCCTTTGTTGCGCGACGGCGAACGTCGGTTGCAAGCCCGAAACCGCGACGCGACACGGCGTTCATCAGCGAGCGACGCAACAAGAACGTCAAGAGCAAAACGCTAAGCTCGTCGAGCAAGTCGTTAAAGCGACCGAAGAGCAAGAAAATCATCCCGATTCCGCTTACCTGCGCGGCGCGCTCGGTCCGCTCGACGCTTGGCTCGACTCGCTTCCCGACTCTCCCGACTTCGAACCGGACGCGGAATTCGCCAAACTCGCCGACGAAACCGCCGCGCTCGCCCAAACCGCTCGCGACGGCGCCCGGTTGGTCGCGCTCTTCCTCGACGAAAACGGCAAGCCGACCGAGCAAGACGCGAACGAACTGCAACAAGTCGTCGATCAAGCCGCGCTCCAAACGGAGGCGTTGGCCGAAGCGTTCGACTCCGACGCGTTGCGCCGATTCGACGCGTTTGTCAAAGAGCTTCAACGCAAGTTAGCCTCCGCGAAAGAGTTCCAGTTCGCCGACGCGACCGAAACGTTCCAAACGCAAATTCGCCAGTTCCCGCGTTCGCCCGTTTACAACTTCGAAACGCTCGCCGCCGGTCTCGACGAATTTTCGCGTCTTTTACGCCTCGACGCGCGCTCGTTCGCGCCGCAAGACGCCGACTTTTTGAAGGAACTCGTTTGGTTCCGCAACGTTTTCAGCTGGGCTAAAGGGCAAAATCAAAACGACTTGGCGATCGTCCGCCGTTTATTCGACTGGTCGGTCGCCAACGTCGTCGCAACGCCGCCGCTCGAAGGCCCCGCCGGGCCGATCGCGCAACTCCCTTGGCAAACGCTCTTAACAAGTCAAGGAACGCCGTTCGACCGCGCGCTCGTTTTCATCGAACTCCTCCGCCAGCACCGCCTCGACGCGTTCGTCGTTCGCCCCGACGGCGACGTTCCCGCCGACTTCCCGCTCGTCGTCGGCGTTCGACTCGACGGCGAAATTTACCTCTTCTTGCCGGAATACGGGCTCCCGATTCCGGCGGCGGACGCCGACGCGCTCGTTCTCGACGGCGGTCTTCAATTCGCGAAAATCGCGACCCTCGCGCAAGTCGCCGCCGACGATTCCCTCCTCCGCCGCCTCGACTTGCCGGAACGTCCCTTCCCGGCGAACTCGGCGCAATTCCGGCAAACGGTCGCGCTCGTTCCTTCGTCTCCTTTCTCGGCGTCGCGACGGGCGCTCGCGATGGAGCGCGAGTTCAGCGGAACGGTCTCGACGGTTCTCGCGACGCCGTTCGAGTCGCAAAAGAAACGAATCGCGGAACTTCCCGGCGTCGTTCGCGTCGAGCGGCTCCGCGCGGCGAACGCGGCGCTGTTGGAGCAAATTTTCTTCCCCTTTGAGTCGGAACTGTTGACGCGGCCTTACGTTTACGCGTTCGCCGCGACCGATGATCTCGACGTTTCGGACAGCCAAAGCGACCGAGCCGACGACGCGTTCGCCAGCGGTTCGACGATCGTCGACGCGGAGGGCAAGTTCCGCTCCAGCGCGAGCGGGCCCGCCGACGACGCGACCGACGCGACCGGAAGCGGCGCGTCCCAAAAGGCGGTCGCCTCGCCTCTTTGGAAGGGCAAAATCCTTTATTTGAAAGGTCGTTTCGTCGACGAAAAAGGCGCGGCGCATTGGCTCCAACAAGGACGCGTTTCCGACCGTCGACTCCGTCAAGAAGAGCGCGCGCTTCCCACGAAAACGGAGGCGACGGTCGCCCAATATATCGAATGGGCGCGGAGCCAAGGTCAAGAGCCGACGCAAGAAGAGTTGCAAGCGTTCGCCGGTCAAACGGCGCTGAATCTCCAAGCGGAACTTGCGACGAAACATTTTATTAAATCCGCGTCGAAATTCTATTTGGCGCTCGTTTCGGAAGCGGCCGGACGCGACGACGCGGCGTTTTCGCACCTTCAAGACGGAGCGTTGCCTCAAGGCCCCGACGCCAATCCTTGGCGCGCCGGAACGCTTTACCTCCTCGCTCGCGCTTTTGAACGTCGCGGCGAAACGGCGAACGC
>JAZQAP010000626.1:0-3335 GCA_045545275.1 Thermoguttaceae bacterium
CGTTCGAACTTGGGCGAGCGGAGGTTTTGCGCGACGGAGCCGACGGCGCGTTCGTCGTTTGCGGCGGCGGAATTTTGAAAACGGCGCTCGATTTGGCGGAGGATTTCGCGCGCGGCGCCGTTCCGGGACGTCCGGTTCTCGACGTCGGCGTCGTCAACGCGCGGTTTGCAAAGCCGCTCGACCGCGACCGCGTTTTGCGGCCGCTTCGGGAAGGGATTCCGACCGTCGCCGTCGAGGAAAACGCGTTGATCGGCGGTTTTACGTCGGCGGTTTTGGAGGCGGCGAACGACGAAGGGCTTGACGCGCGCTTTTTGTTGCGAAAAGGCGTTCCGGACGCGTTTATCCGTTGCGGTTCTCGGGACGAACAGCTCGCCGACGCCGGGCTCGACCGCGCCGGGCTCTTGGCGGCGTTCGACGAGATTCGGGCTCGCGTCGCGCGCTTGACCGGAGCGGGAAGCGTCGCGCAAGGAACGCAAGACGCGGGAACCGACGGCGTTATCGTTAAAATCGATAAAGTCGGGGCGCGTTGAGCGGCTCCTTAGCGTCGAGCGTCGCGAACGGGCGACCGAAGCGCGAAAATGAAAAGAAAGCGAAAACGCGAAAACGACGGCGCGTCGAAAGACGTTCCGTCGTTTTTGGCGTTTTTGCGGCGCAACCGAGAGCGCTCGACGGGAAATTAACGTTAAAATTTAGCGAATCTAACGAGTTTAGCGTTTGTCGCGCCGCCGAACGTCGCCGTTTTGACCGTTGTTCGCTCGTCGTTTCCGCCGAACGTCGCCGTTTTACCCGTCGTCCGCCGTCGTTTCCGCCGAACGCGTTCGTTTTCCGTCGAATTTTGCCGAGCGAATCGATTTTATCGACCGGTAAAACGCTCGCCGCGTCGTCTCCGTCTTGACGTTTGCCGTATCGGGGCCCGTCAGCCGATTTTCGCGTCGCGGAGCGCGGCGGCCCAACGCGCTTTTTCGGCGGCGGTCGGTTGCGAGTCGGCGAATCGAGCGCGATAATACCGCTCGACGAGTTCGCGGAAGAGACGGCGGGTCGCGTCCGGCGTCGGTTCGAACGGAGCGGCGGGAACGGTGCGCGGCGTTTTGATTGATTTTAACGATTTTACCGGTTTTTTTAGCTTTTTCGGGGCGCGGCGCGGCGTTTCGACCGGCGTTTCGACCAACGTTTCGGCGGCGGGAAGCGGCGTCGACGTCGCAACCGACGCGGCGTTTAGGACGTTTTGAGCGGTCGCGGCGGCTTCGTCTTCCAACGCGAAACAGCGTTCGAGGAATTCGAGCGGCGTTTCGTCGGCGCGACGTTCCGTTGAAAGTCGTTTCGAAAGCGCTTGTTCGAGTCGATAATAAAACGCGAACTCGCGACGTTGGCGGCGCGTTCGTCGGCGCGTCGCGTCGGCGCCGCCGGTTTCGCTCGCGGAACGCCGACGACGTCCGAAACGACGGCGACAGAAGAGGATAAGTCGCCAAGCGACAAACGCCGCGAACGCCGCTTGCGCCGCCGACGATAAAAGCGAACCGACCGCTTCCGGGCTCCAATCGCCGGAACTCGCTCGGTCGACCGCGTCTTTCAGCCGTTCGAAAGTCGACGCGAAGGGACGGAAACCGTCTTGACCGAACGAGCGAACGGCGGCGAACGCGTTTTTCGCTCCCTCGGCCAACGGGCGGTAAAACGCTTCCGCTTGACGGGCGCCGTTGAAATTGAGGACGTAATCGCGCCAAACCGACGCGAAAAAATCGCTCCAAAGCGCCGCGTTGAGGAGCAAAGAGTTCGTTTCCGCTTCCAACGACGCCGTCGGGGTCGCGTCGAGCCGGAGCCAACCGCCGTCCGCCGTCCAACTCGAATCGACCGGAAAATTATTCGGGGACTCGGCGAACGCGCCGTCGAGGAGGCGAGCGGCGGGGGAGTTCGCGTCGGGGAGATTTTGCGGCGGGATGAACGCCTCCGTCCAAGCGTGCGCGTCCGATTGCCGAACGACCGTTTCGCTCCCTTTTCCGTTCGGAAAGACGAGGAAGCCGACGACCGTTCGCGACGGAATCCCAACCGCCCGCAACATCAGCGCGAGCGCGCCGGCGAAATACTCGCAGTGCCCGCTTTTGTTGACCGAAACGAAGTCTTCGAGCGGGTCGAGACCCGGCGTCCGCGCGACGCCGCTTCGGTCGTATCGGTATTCGCCGACGTCCCGAAGTCGCGACGTTATGTAGAGGGCGCGTCCGGCGAAATCTTCTTTGGGCAAACCGGATTCGGCGTCCCAACGCCGCGCGGTCGCGATCAGCTCCGGGAAACGTTCGGCGTCGAGCGCGAGATATTGGTCGAGGAACGGCCAAACAACCTCTTGGTTCGGCGTCAGTTCCGTTTGCTTGCCGTCGGCGAAAAACGCGTTCGTCGCAAACCAATATTTGCGCGGTCGAGCGGCGGCGCGTCCGGAACGACGCGGAACGTTTCCGGCGAAATGAAAGTCTCGCCGCAAGAAGTAAAAGGGCCAAGGCGCGAAAACGACGCCGGTATCGAGCGCCTCCATTTCGATTTCAAGACCGAGAAGCCGGGTTCGCGCGTCGAAAAGGCGAGCGCTCGGAACGTTCCGCCGAACGCCGTCGGAATCGGAGAAACCGGGCGGCGGCAAGAGCGTTCGCAAGTCGTCGAAACGTTCGAGTCGGTCGATCGGTCGCGCCGTCGGGAGATAAAGATTCTCGTATAAAAACGACGGGCGTTTGAGACCGCCGAGAGCCGTCGCTTGGTCGAAGTAGGGGAGCCAATCGCCTTTCGGACGGTAAAGAGGCGTCGACGCGACGTCGGCCAACGTGTCGCGGGACGTTCCGTTCGGACGCGGGGCGCCGGGATAAGGCGGCGCTTGCGACGGAGGCGAGAAACTAGAACCGTACCGCGCGTCGTTAAATCGGCGTTCGCGTTCTCGGCGTTCGCGGTCGATCTTCGCCAGTTCCGCTTCCAACGGGGCGAGGAGTTCGGTCGGGTCGGTCGGCGACGTTCGGCGAATCGCGTCGGTTAGCGATCGAAGGTCGAGACGCGGCGATTCCCAAGCGACTTGCGACCAAGCGCGGTCGGAGTAAAGGGCCGTCGAGACGCCGCGCAGGTAAAATGGGAAATTGGGGTCGATCGGGCGCTTTTTTTCCGGATCGAGAACGTCGAAGAAACGGACGGTTAGCGTTCGTTGGCGGTTGTCGCCGCTCGGGCCGAGCTCGCCGAGTTCGATTTTTTCCGAAAAGCCGACCGTCGACCGAATCCGCGCCGCGCTCGCGTTCCAGTTTTCGCGTCCGAATTGGAGTTCGCCGACTTCCAATCGATGAAAGCGCGGGAAGAGGCAAAAGAAAACGAGC
>JAZQAP010000627.1:0-9096 GCA_045545275.1 Thermoguttaceae bacterium
CTGTTGGCCGCGGCGAACGCCGAAGCCGCTCAAACGTCGACGCTCGTCGGGCCGGTCGTTGAATTCGACCTCGCCGCGCTGACCGAAGCGAAAGCCGCTTCGCCGAATTTCTCCGTTTCGAACGGAACCTTCGAAGAAACGACGCTCGTCCCGAAGCCGGAATCGTCCCAAGCGCCCGTCGCCGCCCTCGTCTCGAACGCGACGATCGCCGTCGACACGGACGCGTCCGCCGCGCCCGATATCGCCGTTTCGATCTATCCGGAAGACTCGATCTTCGGAAACCTCTTCAGCGAATATAGCGAAATGGGGTGGGCCGCGACCCTTGCGAATATGTTGACTTACGCGGGGTGGGGCCCGTCGTCCGAAGCGGTCGACCCCGATTCCGAAGTCAAACCGGAAAACCAAGTTTTCGATTACTTCACCGACGCGTTCTCGAACGACCAAACGTCGCTCCTTTACGGGCTCGCTTGGTTCATGAACGGTTCCGCCGAGTATATGCCGCAAGGCCAAGAAGGTTGGGCGCAAATCGGCGCCGAGTCGACTTCCGGCAACCTCTTCCCGGTCGCCGCCGGAGGCTGGAGCGCTTATACCGAGTACTGCCGCGAAATCCTCGCGTCCGATATTATGTCGCCGTTCTACGGGGTTCAAAACGAATACCTCTCGAACGGCGCCGCGGTCGGCGTTGAAATTCGCTTCTCGACGATCGCCGGCGACGCGACGAACATGTTGACGCAACAGCCCCAAAAAGAATGGGTTACGCTTTGGGGATTCACGACCGACGACGCGGACGGTTTCTATAACGAAAACGACAAAGGCTATTACACCGGCATGGTCGTTTCGACGACCGACGGCGAAATTCGCACGATTCCGGTCGTTTGGGATAATACGATCGGCGAAAACGGCGCGTACCGCCTCGTCGGAACGAACGCCTCCGAAGGGCAAGTTCCTTACGTTTACTCGTTCACGGCGTTGTCGCGTATGCCCGGTTACGGCGTCGAAGCCGACGATTACGAAAAGAACGACACGCTCGCCGACGTTCTCGCCAATCCGAAGGCCGATCTCGGCGAAATCGACGCGATCGTCGGAGACGCGGAAGCCGATCGTTCGATCGAAGGAAATATCCTCGTTCTCGAAAACCTTTCGCTCTATTCCGACGCTCCGAACGGCGAAACGCTCGCCGACCCGGTCGACTACTACGCGTTTTCGCTCGGTCAAACCGCGTCGAATTCCGACTATATCCTCCTCGAGTACCAAGACCTTTACGGGGTCGCGCCGTTGAGCGTTACGCTTTACCGCCGCGGCGAAGACGGCTCCTTGGTTCCGCTCGTTTCCGAGGATTACGGATACGAACCGGGACGCTACGACGCGACGTTCTCGAAGGAAACGACTTATAGCGTCGACGAAGAAGGCAAAACCTCCTCGACGACGACCTGCCGCCATCGTATTTCGCTCGCCGGGCTCAATCCGGGCGGTTACGGAAGCGACGCGGATCCGCACAACCAATTCCTCCTTAAGGTTGAGTTTGCGAATCCGGAAGTCGGCGGCCAAATTAACAACAATTACAAATTGACGTTCCACGCCGGTTTCGACGACAGCTTCGAGCAAAACGACGAATTCGAAGACGTCGCGAACGCGCCGGTCGGAACGAACGGCAACCTGGGCGTCCTCTTTGGCCCGACCGTCTTGACCGACCTCGTTTTGAAGCAATACAATCGCAACGAAACGTCGGAAGTCGACTGGTTCCGCTTCGAAATGACCGCCGAAGGAACCGCCGACAGCGCCGTCAACCTTTACTATCAATCGAAATTTGTCCAAACGAACGACGGCGACCTCGATATTTATCTTTATAAAGCCGACGATACGGATTCGCGCGGTTACAGCTTGGTCAAACGCAGCGAAAAGGTCGTCGACAACGTCGAATCGATTTCGCTCGAAGGCTTGGACGCCGGCGTTTATTACGTCAAAATCGTCGGTTACAAGGGCGCGAGCAACGTCGGTTACAAGCTCGAACTGGTTCCGGGCGTCTGCGACGTTCCGGACGCGCGCCTCGAAGTTCCGGCCGCCTCCAATTGGGGATCGTCGCTCGTCGTTACGACGCAAAAGCAAGCCGCTTCCGAAACCGAAGTTTTCCAAAACGAAACGACGATCGGCGCCGACTCGAACGTTTACCTAAACTACTCCGTCGCGATTTCCGAAAACGCCGATTATCCCGGCGCGTCGCTCGCCCTTTATATTAACGGCGCGCTTGTCGACGCCGCCGACGTCGTCGCCGCGTTGAACTCGGACGCGAACGTTCGAGGAATGGAAGCCGACGTCCGCGAGAAATTGCTCGATTTCTTCGCGAACGGAAGCCGCGATATGAAAGCCGGCGAAGTCTTGACGGTCGTCGACTTCAACGTCGGTTCCGTTAACGACCCGAACTCCTTGGCGGGCAAATACTTCGATTCGAGCGCGTTGGCGAAGAACGCGATCGCGATCGTCTTGAATCCGGCGAACTACGAACTCGGCGCTTTCTACGCGGAAAACGCGAGCGAACCGTTCGCCTTCATGGAAGGCGAAAAAGTCGTCGTCGACGGCGTCGAAGCGACCTACAAAAACGGCGCGTTCGTCGACGCTTCCGGGAACGCGATCGCGACGACCGTCGGTTCCGTCGCAACGATCGATCGCGGAAACGGCGTCGTCGCGTTGACGAAAGCGTTCGGAACGCCCCTCGCGGACGGTTCCGTCGCCGTCGATTACGTCGCGAAAGACGGCGTCGCGAAGGAAATCGAATATCTCGTCGACAACAACTTCGCGACGGCGTTCTTCGAACTCGACAATATGGACGAAGATAAATTTGCGCCGAACGCCAATCCGTCGGAAGTCGTCGAGAACGAAAATCCGCGCGAAACGAATCCGGATCTCGGCGTCGCGAACATCGAATACCTGCGCCCGATGTTCGGCGAAAACGGCGCTCCGCTTCTTAACGAAGACGGCGAAGCGTTGTTCCATCGATATATCGAAAACTTGAGCGTTACCGGTCAAACCGACGCGACCGGCGCGCCCGTTTCCGACTGGTTCAAGTTCGATCTTAAGGACGACCCGAACGCCGCGACGCAAAACTACGAAAACGCGTTCGTTAGTATTCGTCTCGACTCCTTGAACGCGGCCGACGCGGACGGCGACCTCGACCTTTACCTTTACAAAGCGATTTGGGACTCGTCGAAAATGACCTTCGACGAAGCCTGCGAAAGCGGGTTGTACACGTTGCAACTCGTCGGCAAGAGTTCCGGCGTTTCCGACGTCGAAACGATTAATTTCGCCGACGTCAACGCGAAATCCGGCGGCAAAGCGAATAGCTCGATTACCGAAGGAACCTATTTCGTTCGCGTCGCCGGTTTTAACGGCTCGGCGAACAAATACGACCTGGAACTCGGCGGCTTCACGCAATCCGGCGCCGTCGTTCCGAGCGACCCGCAAGACTACTTCAACGCCGAAATGGAGGAAGACTCCGTCGCGATTTTGAATTCCGTCGCGACGTTGGCTTGGGAAATCCCGACCGACGACTACGTCTCCGACGTTCGCGTCCGTTATCGCGCTCTCGACGCCGACGGAAACCCGACGGGCGAATGGATCGTCGCCGGAACCTACGGGCGCGCCGCGACCGGATGCAAGATCGCCGGGCTCGAAGCCGGAACGAAATACGAGTTCCAACTTCAAATCAAGAACTACTTCACCGAAACGATGACGGCGGAAGAGCTCGAAGGCTACGCGCTCGAAGACGGCTGGCTCTGCGCGAGCGTCGTCGAATCGACCGCCGACTTCCTGAACGAAGTCGTTTACCGCGCGGTGATCGTCGGCGTCGCCGATTATCCGGGAACCGCCGCCGACTTGGTCTCCGCCGACAACGACGCCGAAGCGTTCCGCGACGCGCTCTTGACCGACCCGCAATGGGCCGAAGAAAATATTACGCTTCTGAAGAATTCCGAAGCGACGAAAACGGCCGTCATGAACGCGTTGAACGAAATCGCCGCGGTTTCGGACGACAACGACGTGATCGTCTTCTACTTCGCGGGCGGCGGCGCCTCCGGTTTTGTCGGCGGCGAAGCGGTCGGCTACTTGAAGACGTTCGGTTCGCAACGCTCTCAATACGTTTCGAACCTCGAACTGACCGCCGCGTTCGACGAGATCGCCGCCGGGTCGAAACTCTTCTTCCTCGACGGCGGGCAAGTCGCGAAAGACGTCGAAGAGACGGCGATTAACTACGACGCCTTCAAAAACACGCTGACGAATTCGACGACGAACGGCGGTTCCGGACGTCCGGCGCAAACGAGCGTCCTGACCGCCGGCGCGAACGGTCAAATTAATCCGAACGGGCAAACGCAACGCTCCGAATTCAGCCTCGCTCTGACCGCCGCGATCGCCGAACTTCAAAAAACGGAAGCGGACCTCGTCGACGACGAAAACGCGAACGCGGAAACGAGCGAACCGGTCGACGCCGAAAAATTCGACGGTCGCGTTACGATGCGCGAATTGGCCGATCTCCTCGCCGCCGACGAACGCTTGACGAAACTGGAAACGCTCCCGACTTACGCGACGAACGACGTCGCCGAAGCGGTTTTGACGAACGGCAAATGGGCCGAAACCGACGCGTTCCACGAAAAATGGCTCGCCGAAAAAGCGATCGTCGTTACGACGACGGTCGACACGGTCGACGCGCACGACGGCAAAATCTCGCTCCGCGAAGCCGCCGCGCTCCTCGGAACGACGGTTCCGAGTTCCTCCGAACTGGTCGACGGCGCGAAATTCACGCTCGCCGCCGGTTCGATCGTTACGTTGGGAACGACGACCGGAACGCTTCCGGAAAACGTCGTCGTCGAATACTTTAACGGCGGTTTCCGCACGACGGAACCCTGCGCGCTCGACGCCGAAACGAAGACGGTCGAATTTAAGAAACCGAACGTCGCGGTCGCTTGGACGAGCGAAGACTGGGCCGCCGGTTCCGTCGTTCTGACCGACGACGCCGGAGTCGACGTCGCGGACGTCGAATTTAACCTTTACGCGACGACCGGTTCGCAAATCGTCGACGACGAACGCTTCGAAACCGATTACCTCTTGACCGAAGATTCGGTCTTGACGACCGCTCTCGAAGGCGGCGAAACGCTCAAAGTCGTCAAGAGCGGCCAAGGTTACAAACTGCAAAACGCTAAGGGCGAAGACTACGCGCGCACGACCGGTCTTTACCTCGAAACGTCCGAAGGCGTGTTCGAAGAGGTGAAGCTCTCGACTCGCGCGACCGTCGAACAAAACGTCGAGATGACGAAGATCGTTTTCGACGAATCGCTCGCCGGACAAGCGTTGACGGTCGACCAAACGCAAAGCGCGATCGTCTTCGAGAACGGCGGTATTGTCGACGCGACGAACTTGAAGGGCGAACTGGCCTTCGACGCGTCGACCGGCGCGCTCCGAATTTCCGGAACCGAGTTGGTTTCCTTGATCGGCGTCAAGATTACCGGCGCGACCGGCTCGGCGATTATCGTCGACGAAGGCGCGCAATTCGAACTCGCGAACTCGCTGATTTCCGGTTGCGACGCCGGTTCGGACGCGGTCGTTTCGAACGCCGGTTGGCTTTCGTTCGTTAACGTTACGTTCGCCGATTGCGCGTCGGAAAGCGCGATGATTTCGAACGCCGCGACCGGAACCCTTGAAATCGCCAACTCGCTCTTCGCGCTCAACGTCGGGACGCTCGTCGCCGACGCGACCGGCGCTTTCGAGTTGGCCGATTCGAACGTCGACGCGGGCGCGGAAGACCCGGGCTTCGTCGACGCCGCGAACGGCGATTACCGTTTGGCCGCCTTCGATTCCGCGCCGGTCGACAAAGGCGCGAACGCCGCGACGCGCCTCGCTTGCGGTCTCGTCCTTAACTTCGACCTCGCCGGTTCCGTTCGTATCGGGCTTGGCGGCGGAGCGGTCGACGCGGGCGCGTTCGAATTCGCGCCGGACGCTTCGAACCTCGAAACGCCGTCGACGGTCGTTACGACGTTCGAAGACTTGGTCAACCCGACCGACGGCGAAATTTCGCTCCGCGAAGCGTTCGGATACGCCGGAACGACTTACGAAGTCGAAACCGAACTCCAAGAAGGCGCGATCTTGACGACCGCCGACGGGCGTTTGGTTGAAGTGAAGAACGGCGCTCTCGTCGAATTTGAAGGCGTTTCCGGGACGCAAACCGGAATGTTCTACGCGCTCCAAGGCGTCTTTATGATCGACGCTTACGGCGACTCGATCGAACTGGAAGAAGAACAAGTCCTCTTCCTCGCCGACGGACGCGAAGCGACCGTTCTGAACGGCAAGCTCGTTTTGCCGTCCGGTATCCCGGTCGTCGAAGGCGAAACGATTACCGCCGCCGACGGTTCGACCGGAACGCTCTCCTACGGCGCGGTCGCCGATTTCATCGTCGGGCAAGCGATCGCCGTCGAACTGACCGCGACGACGGTCGAAAACCTCCTGCCGGCCGGAACCGCGTTCGACGCCGGAACTTACGTCGCGACCTACCAAAAAGACGGAACCTTCGCGGCGACGGTCAACGTTACGACGACCGACGAAGCGAATCAAAATCAAACGACGACGACCCCCGTTGCGATTACCTTTACGCTTCCGGCGGGCGCCAAGTTCGCGTTCATGATCGCCGAAACGACGACGACCGAAACGACGGACGAAGAAACCGGCGAAACCGTTACGACCACCACGACGACTTATACGCTCGATCCTGAAGCGCCGCTCGGAACGATCGCCGTTTCGCGTTCGGTCGACATGCAAGACGGCGTTTACACGCTCTTCGAAACGCTCGTCGAAACGATCGGCGGCGTCGAAACGACGATCCTCGAAGCCGGAACGACGTTGACGCTCGAACGCGGCGTCTTCTACGACGTCGAGGGCAAAGTCGTCGAACTGCCGCGCGGAACCGCGTTGATTTCGCCGGACGGCGCGCAAGTCGTTTATCGACTCTCGAACTTCGCCGACGCCGACCTGAAAGCCGGCGACGCGTTGACGCTCGAAGACGGTTCCGAACGGATTTACAAAGAAGGTTTGACCGTCTACGAAGCCGTTACGCTCGGAACGACGATTACCTTCGAAGCCGGCCTCGCCGCGGGCGTCGTCGAACTTGAAAGGGGCGAAATTACGGTCGAACGCGCCGTTACGCTCGACGCGACGACGATCGGCGGCTTGACGATCGACGCCGGCGACGCTTCCCGCGTCTTCAACGTCGACATGTACCGCGAAAGCTCCGCCACCGCGTCCGCCTACTTCGCCGGATTGACGATTCAAAACGGCGCGGCGGAAGACGGCGGTTTGATTTACGTCGCGAAAGGTTCGAGCCTTAAGATCGCCGACTCGACCCTGAAATCCGCGACGGCGACCCGCGGCGGCGCGGTCTTCAACGCCGGTTCGTTCTCGATCGACGCGAACTCGAAGAAGACGCTCGTTACCGACGTCGAAGCCGAACAAGGCGGCGCGATTTACAACGAAGGAACGCTCTCCGTCGGTCTTGCGACGATCGAAGGCGCGACGGCTAACGCCGAAGGCGGCGCGATTTACAACGTCGGCACCGCGTCCCTCGTCGGCGCGACGATCCAAGACGCGACCGCCGGAACCGACGGCGGCGCCGTTTACAACGCGGGCGTTCTCTCCGCGACTCGCGGCGCGACCGTTAGCGGCGCTATCGCGGCGAACGGCGCGGCGGTTTACAACGTCGGAACCCTTTCGACCAACAACGCGACCTTCGCCGACTCCGTCGCGACGGGACAAGGCGGCGCCCTTTACAACGCCGGAACCGCGTCCTTGACGAACGCGAAACTGACCGGAAACGAAGCCGGAATCGAAGGCGGCGGCGTTTACAACGTCGGTCAATTCTTCGCGACGCGCTCCGTTTTCGCCGACAACCTCGGCGGCGCGGTCGTTTCGACCGGTTCCGCGACGTTGGCTAGCTCGCTCGTTTTGGCGAACGAAGGCGAATACGCGCTCGCCGCGTTCGGCGCCGACGCGTCCCTCTTCCTCGTCAACGTTACGGCGGTCGGCAACGCCGGCGGCGTTTACGCTTCCGAGGGCGCGCTGACGATTTACAACTCGATTATCGGCGGAACCGTCGCCCAAGACGACGCGACCTTCGAAGCCAAATACTCGATGATCGAAACGACCGTCGAAACCCTCGACGCGACGAACGCCTCCGTCTACGCGCCGGACTTCGCCAACTTCGACGAAAACGTCGCTTGGACCGAATGGAACCTCCGCCTCGGCGCGTCGAGCCAAGCGCTCGACGGCGCGTCGAGCGAATACGCCTTCTATCTCGACTTCAACGGCGTCAAAGTCGCGCTGAAAGTCGATTTCAACGGCTCGTCCCGCGAAACCGGAACCGCCGTCGATATGGGCGCTTACGAAGTCGACGCGAGCGCCGAAACGCCGTCGACGGTCGTTACGACGCTCGAAGACACGTTCGACCCCTACGACGGTCAAATTTCGCTCCGCGAAGCGGTCAAGTACGCCGCGCTCGCGACCGGAACCGACGAAACGAGCCGCACCGTTACGTTCTCGCCCGACCTCTTCGTTTTCGATAAGTCCGGGACGATCGCGCTCTCGAACGGCGAAGCGATTTACGAAGATCCGTTCGGCGGCACGGCGCGTCAAGACCTCGGCGCGATCGTTTTGAGCGGTTCCGTCGTTATTACGAGCGCTTACGTCGACGAATTCGGCGAAACGAAGTACTACGACATTACGATCGACGGGCGCGGCGAAACGCAGCTCTTCGTCAAAACCGGCGAAGGCGACGTCGAGTTCCGCGGCTTCACGTTCACGAACGGTAAAGCGTCCGGCGAAAACAAAAACGGCGGCGCGTTCGAACTCCGCGAAGGTTCGCTCTCGTTGGTCGACTCGGTCGTTTCGAACAGCTACGCCGAGAGAGACGGCGGCGCGGTTTACCAAAACGGCGGCGTTTTCTTCGCGGTTAACACCGCGTTCTACGGAAACGAAGCGAAGCGTTACGGCGGCGCCGTCGCGGCGGACGCGGGCAAGGTTTACATTTACAACTCGACGATCGCGTTGAACGACGCCGGGATTTAC
>JAZQAP010000628.1:0-13215 GCA_045545275.1 Thermoguttaceae bacterium
GCGAGCCATTTTTCGCCGACCGGAACGCCGTTCTTTTCGCAGTAGTAATCCCAAACGGCGGAGAACGGAAGCGTCCGCGCTTCTTCCATCAAGGCGAGACGCTTCGTGTAAGCGCCGTCCAGCTCCGCTTTTTTCAGCGTCGCGATCGGGTCGAGGAACGCCGCGAGCAACGCTTTCAACGCCGAGCGCGTCCCGATCGTCCAAGCGGCGACGCGGTTGATCGTCGCGTCGAAGTAGTCGAGCGCGACGTAAGTCTTGCTAAGCAAATCGCAACGGACGAGTTCTTCCGCGATCGCCTTCATTTCGTCGTTCCAAACGACGACGTGGTCGCTGTCCCAACGGACGCCGCGGCTGACGTGCAGGAGGATTTCGTCGACGAAAAGCGCGAGCGACGACAGTTTGTCCGAAATAACTTCGGTCGGGTGGAAGTGGCCCGCGTCGAGCGTAACGAGAAGATTATTCTTCATCGCGTAACCCATGCAGAATTCGTGGCTTCCGACGGTGTAGCTTTCGGCGCCGATCCCGAAAAGTTTGCATTCGACGCCGTCGCGGATCGTTTCGCGCGGGTGTTGGACGGAGAAAATTTCGTCGTAAGATTCGGCCAAACGGCGGCGCGGCGCGAGGCGGTCGGCCGGAAAATCTTTCATTCCGTCCGGCGTCCAGTGGTTGACGACGCACGGCGAACCTTGCGCGGCGCCCATCGCGGAGGCGATCGTTCGGCAACGTTTGTCGTGTTCGATCCAGAAATCGCGGATTCCTTTATCCGGGTGCGACAACGTCAAGCCGTCGGCGGCCTTCTCGTGCGAGAAGAAAGTCGGGTTGAAGTCGAGGCCGAGGCCGTTCGCTTTCGCCCAGTCGATCCAGCCTTGGAAGTGCGCCGGTTCGATTTCGTCGCGGTCGACTTTTTTGCCGCCGTTTTCGAGATAAATCGCGTGCAGATTGAAGCGGTGTTTGCCCGGAATCAACGAAAACGCTTTTTCGGCGTCGGCGCGGAGTTCTTCCGGCGCGCGGGCTTTCCCCGGATAGTTGCCGGTCGCGAGAATCCCGCCGCCGGTCAGCCCCGCCGTCGATTCGAACCCGGCGACGTCGTCTCCTTGCCAGCAGTGGAGCGAAATTTTCACCTTCGAAACGTTTTCCATCGCCGCGTCGACGTCGACGCCGAGTTCCGCGTATCGCTCTTTCGCCAGTTCAAACGCTTGTTCAATTTTGCCCATTTTATCTAAAACTCCTAAATTATCGTTTCGCGTTCCGGCGACCGGCGACGCGAGGGATAAGTCGACTAATTATCGACAAAAATTAAGTCGAATCGTTAAGATTTAACGCTAAAAAACCGATATTCCTAACAACGCAAAAATTCGGTATGATTCCCGCCAACGCGGCGACGACGGAACGCGCCGCGAATCGCCGAACGCCGCCAACGCCGTAAGGAACGTTTTATGCGCAACATTTTTAAAAATCGACGTCGCGCTCTCGCGCTCGTTGTTCTCGTTTTATTTTCGGCGACGTTCGCCGCGTCGCTCGGCTGTCGCTCCGGCAAGAGCAAGTCGAACCAAATTGAAACGGTCGACGATTTCTTGAGCGCCGACAAACCCGCTTGGTAAAGCGTCGTCGCGACGTTTCGCGTTCTCAATCCCCAATTTTAAAGCGTCGAGCGTTCTCGTTCGACGCTTTTTTCGTTGAAACGCCGTTTTCGCCGCCGATTTCGAGCGACGGCGCAAACGTTCGTTATCCTAAGCGAATTTCACGCGCTCGCTTCGGCGCCTTCTTCGTCCGCGACGGCGTCTTTCGGCGGTCGGTTCGCCATCAATACGGCGATCCAACGCGTTTCCGGGAACGATTGGAAAATAATCTTCATAATAACGGCCAACGGCGGCGACAGGAACATCCCGATCGGCCCCAAGAGCCAACCGAACAAAATCAACGCGATCAAGACGATCAACGGCGACAAGGCGAGTCCGTTGCCGAGAAGGCGCGGCTCGATCGCGTACCCGATAACGCAGTTAATGGCCACAAAAAAGACCGCGTCGACCGCGCCGACGACGAGCCCGTGTTCGACCGTCGCCAAGACTATCGGCGGAATCGCGGCGACGACGGAACCGATGTTCGGAATATAGTTCAGCAAAAACGCGACAAAGCCCCAAAGCAACGGGTATTGAACGTCCGACACGACGAGCAACAGCGTAACGCACGTCCCGACGCCCAAACTCATCCACGTCTTAATCACCATATAGTTGCGAATATCGGCGACCACCTTTTGAATATGCTCGTTCACAAAGCCTTGTTTGCCGAGCGCGGCGGCCAATTTTTTCGGCGTCGAGGTCGTTTCGCAAAGCATAAAAATAATCAACAGCGTTATAATGAAACCGTTGCTCGCGAAATAACTTAACTCGCTCGCCAATCCGGCCAAGAAGCGGAACAACTCGTTCGACCCGGCGTCGACGACGCTAACTTGCGGGGCCGCCGCGAACGCGTTTTGCTCTCCTTCTTCGCCGGATCCGGAATCCAACGCGCCGATTAGCGTTTCGATTTCGTCGCTCTCAAGCGACGTTTCGTCGACCGCTTCGTTCTCTCCGACTTCGTCGAGCGTCGCTTCGATCAAGCCCGGTTGCGGCGCCGGCGGAGTCAGCCCTTCCGGCGCGTCGACCGCGGTCAGAACGCCGGAATTTTCCTCCAACGTCGGCGTCAATCCGGTTTGCTCGGTCGCGTCGTCTTCTTGCGTCCAATACGCGACCGGCGTAATCCGGGTTTCGCCGCGACTCGCGACGTTCGCCGGGTTCGCCGTTCCCTTCAAAATTTTCGTCGTTTCGTCGGAAATATCCGGCTCGGCGACGGGAACGCGCGCTTTTTCCGCCGCTTCGCGAATCCGCGCCTTTTTGACGGCGCGGTCGACTTCGTCGCGAACGCGGCGTTCCAACGCGAGTTCGTCGGATTTTTCGCCGGTCGGTTCGGTCGGCTCGTCCGGCGTTTCGTTTTCTTTGAGGAACGGAACGAAGTCGCCGACGTTCAGATTGTAACTTTTTAGCTCGTCGTTAAAAAGGTCGCGATACGTTGGAATATCTCGCGCGAACTGCGCCAACTGCGCGCCGACGACGGTCATCGTGCCGAGCCCGACCGCCAAGACGAAAATAATCACCGCGCACAACGAAAAGGCTTGCGAAAACCCCTTCGAACGGAGCCAACGCAACGGAGAAAACAACATCGCGGAAAAGAAGGCCGCCAAAAAGATCGGCCCTAAAATACTCCGCGACGCGTGTATTCCGCCCAAAATAATAATCGCCGCCGCCAAAACGACCGCGTAATCTTTTAAGACGCCTTGTTTTTCACAACAATCGCAACGTTCGTCGCATTTTTTATCGTTTTCGGAATAATCCGTCATTTTTTCAATCCGTTTTCAAGGAAAAGATCGCGCGTTTCCTCGTTCAAAATTCGCGCGCCGTCATCATACCCAAACGCCGTTGAAAATTCAAGCCCCTTCGCTTCTCGCCGCAAGAAAAACGTCGTTTATTTTTAAAATTTTATTGTTTTTCCCCGTCTTTTCCTCAAATTTTGTCGTCGGAGCGCGGCGGGCGTTCGTTTCCGCTCAACGCCGAGCGACCAACGCCGTCGACGGCGCGATCAACTTAACGACGACGATCGGCGTTCCGGTCGCCAATTCGTTTTCGTCGTCCGTTTCGGCGGCGTACTCCATCGAGCGTCCTTGCTGCGACACGACGACTTTCCCGCGTCCGGAGCGTTTCGCCGGAATCCGCAGGTAAACCGTTCCCGTCGCGCCGACCGCCGTCGACTCGCGAATCGACCCGTCTTCGCCGAACCGCGAAAGCGTTCGAAAAAGGAAGTAAACGCCGTAAATCGCCGCGATTCCGGCGACGACCGCCAGTCCCGCCGTCGCGACCTTGCCGAATCCGAGCGCTTCGCCCGTCAAGCCGCCGAGCCCGAAAAACGCCGCGCCCGCCGTCGCCGTTCGAATCGACAGCGCTTTCAAAAACGGAACGCCGGACGCGTCGCCGTCCGTCGCCGCCTCGCCGCCGTCGGTTTCTGTTTCGACGTCGAGATCCAACGCGTCCGGAACGCCGTCGCCGTCCAAATCGCCGCCGCCGAGCCCGAAAAGCGTCGCGCAAAACTGCAACAAAACCAACGTCGACCCTAAAATCGCGCAAAACCAATAAACGTCCGTCATCTCGTTTTCTCCGTTTCGTTTCTTTCGCCGACGACGCGCGCCGCGCCGTTTATTCTAATTGTATCAAACGAAAGCCCGTCGGGCAAGAAATAATGTCTTTTTCATTGAAAATTTTATCAAAAAGAATTGCCGCGCGCCGCGCCGTAGATTATACTTTAGTAAAATACGCAAACTACGCAAGCCAAGCAAAATCTTTCACCTTCCCGTCCGTCCTTTTGGGCGCGCAAAGGAGTCGTTTATGTCGTTCGCAACGTTTGTTTCCCCGCTTTTCGGCGTTAACGTCGGCGCGATCGTCGGCGTCGGGGCCGTTTTATGCGCCGTTATCTTTTTCGGTTTCCTCGTTCTTTTTAGCGCGCGTTACAAGCGTTGCCCGAGCAACCGGATTATGGTGATCTTCGGACGCTCCGGCGGTCAAGCGTCGGCGAAGTGCATTCACGGCGGCGCGAAGTTCATCGTTCCGCTCTTGCAGGATTACGCCTATTTGAGCTTGGAACCGATGCAAATCGAGATTCCGCTCCGCGGGGCGCTCTCGATGGAAAACATTCGCGTCAACGTCCCGAGCGTCTTCTCGATCGCCATCGGCACGACGCAGGAACTGATGCAAAACGCGGCGATTCGTCTCCTCGGCATGCCGCGCGAAGCGATCGCGAAACAAGCGGAAGACGTTATTTTCGGTCAGTTGCGCCAAGTGATCGCGTCGATGCGCATCGACGAAATCAACCGCGACCGCGAAGCGTTCCTGACGAACATTCAAACGTCGCTCGAGCCGGAACTTAGCAAGCTCGGTCTCGTTCTGATCAACGTCAACGTTACCGACATCACCGACGAATCGGGCTACATCGAAGCGATCGGGCAAAAGGCCGCGTCGGAAGCGATTCAAAAGGCGCGCGGCGACGTCGCCGACAACGAGCGAATGGGGGAAATCCGGGTCGCGGAAGCCGAAAAAGACAAGGCGATTCAAGTCGCGAACGCGCAAAAAGAACGCGTCGTCGGGACTCGCGAAGCGGAGCGGGAACAAACGGTCAAAACGGCGCAAATCGAGCAAGAACAAGCGGTTCGCTTGGCGGAACTCGACCGCGTGAAGGTCGTCGGCGAACAGTCGGCGGCGTTCGAGAAGGAAGCGGAAGTCAAGGCGGCCGAGCGCGACATGCGCGTCAAGTTGGCGAACGCGGACGCGGCGGCGATCGAGGGCGAAAACCTTGCGAAGGCGGTCGTCGCGAACTCCGAAGCGGAACTTCAAGTCAAGGAAGCGGAAGCGTTCGAGCGCGGGGAAACTCGCAAGCGTCAAGCGGACGCGTCCGTTTTGGAAGCGGAACACAAAGCGCAAGCGATCGCGGCGGCGGCTCTCGCGGAGCGCGTCGAAGCGGAGCGTCGGGCCGAATTGGAAGCGCCGGCGAAAGCGGAAAAAGCGCGAATCGTCGTCGAAGCGGAAGCGCTCGCCGAACAAAAACGGATCGAGGCGGAAGGGGAAGCCGCGGCGATTTACGCGAAATTGGAAGCGGAAGCGCGCGGTCAATACGAGATTTTGAAGAAAAAGGGCGAAGGTCTCAAAGCGATCGTCGAGGCGTGCGGCGGCGCTCGCGAAGCGTTCCAAATGCTGATGTTGGACCACTTCGACGAACTGATCGCCGCGTCGGCGCAAGCGATTTCGTCGATCAAATTCGACAAGGTGGTCGTTTGGGACGGCGCCGGTTCCGGCTCGAACGGCGTTCCGGGCGAAACGGCGACCTCGAACTGGCTCCGCAATATGGCCAAGACGCTCCCGCCGATGCTGGAAGTGATGAAGGAAATCGGCGGCGTCGAATTCCCGGAAATCCTCGGCAAAATCGGCGCTCCGGAAGCGCTCGACGCGCAACCGACGCAAGCCGACGTCGCGAGCGAAACGGAAACGTCGCCCGCCGCCGACGCTCCGACGTCCGAAACCGAATCGGAAGCCGACGAAGCGCGGCCGCAAGCCTAACCCGAATATAGCGACGCGACTTAACGTCGCTCCCGTCGACGCGGCGCGAATCCCCCCCCCCTGACGCCGCGTCGACATTCGCAAAAGAAAAGCGCGCCGAAAAGCGGAAGCCAAACCGTTCTTCGACGCGCTTTTTTACGTCGCCGTTCGACGTTAATCTTTATTCTCCGTCGTTTTCGCTCTCTAAACGATTCAAACGCTCCAAGTCTTTTTCCGCCGCGGCGCACGCTTCTTCGTCGTCGCTAAGCGTCGCTCTTCGATACCAACGTTTCGCTTCGTTAAGATTTTTCTCGACGCCTTTTCCGTTTTCGTAACATACGCCGAGATTACGCATCGCCCTTCCGGAGTTTTTCTCCGCCGCGTTTCGGTACCACTTAATCGCTTCCGCGTAATCTTGCTCGACGTCGGCGCCGTTAAAATAACGTTCGCCCAAATCGTTCGCCGCTTGCGCGCTCCCTAGCTCCGCGGCCCGCCGTCGCCATTTCAAGGAGATCGCGACGTCTTTTTCGACGCCTTTTCCGGATTCGTAACAGCGCGCGACCATTTCGCACGATTTAAGCGAACTCTCGTTGTCTCCGTTTTCCGCGGAAATAAGATACCATTTTAGCGCTTCCTCGTAATCTTGTTCGACGCCTTCGCCGTTAAAATAAGCGAAACCTAAACGTTCCGTCGCGTCCAAGCAGCGCGCGTCGGCGGCTTGACGATACCGTTTAACGGCTTCCGCTCGGTCGGTCTCCACGCCTAAACCTCTCCAATAACAATCGGCGAGAAACAACATCGCAAACCGGTGTTTTTTTTCGCAGGCCTCGAGCAGAAATTTCATTCCCTTTTCTTTATCTTCTTCGACGCCAAGCCCTAAAAGATAATGCGCGCCCAATTGCGTCGTCGCGGCGACGTTGCCCTGTTCCGCCGATTTATGAAACCATTTTATCGCTTCCGCCTCGTTTTTTTCAACGCCGCGCCCGAGAGCGTAGCACTCGCCAATTTTATAACTTGCCTCGCGGTCTTCTTTTTCGTCGGCTTTCCGCCACCAGTTCAACGCTTCGTCGATATTTTGCGTAACGCCGATTCCCTCGCAATAACACTCGCCTAATCGCGCCATCCCCTTCGCGTGCCCGACGTCCGCCGCCCGCCGGAACCACGCCGCGGCCTCGGCGTCGTTCCGCTCAAGCCCCAGATTTCCGTACCGGTAAGCCGTCCCTAAAGCGCACATCGACAAACCGTCGGCGTATTTCGCGCCCTCTCGGTACCACTTAAGCGCTTCCTCGTCGTTCTTTTCGACGCCGCGTCCGACAAAGTGTCGCGACGCCAACAACAGAATCGCTTCTACGTCGTTTTGTTCGGCCGCGCGACGATACAGCGCTTCCGACGCTTTAAAATCGCCGTTTTCTTCGCGCCAAATAGCCAATCCCGTAATTCCTAACACGTGATTTTGATCGGCGGATTCTTGCAACAATCGCTCCGCTTCTTTCTCGTCTTTTTCGACGCCCAACCCGTATTTATAACATCGCGCCAGTTGAGCCGTCGCCTTGGCGCACTTTCGTTCCGACGCTTTTCGGTACCACTTTACCGCTTCGGTATAATTGTTGTCGAACAGCTTGCTTTCGCAAGTAACGCCGCGTATTGTCATCGCGCGAACGTCGCCGTTTTCCGCGTATCGCTCGATTCCTATAATCGATTCCGCCAAATACTTTCGCACTTCGTCGGTATCCTCGAAAAGAACTTGCCCTCCTCCGTACAAATTAGCCAACACGGTTTGCGCGAAAGGATTGCCGCGCCGCGCCGGTTCGTAAGCCAGCTCGATCGCCTTTTTAACGTCCTGCCTCGTCGCGGCGCAACCGTTTAGGTAAAGCCACGCCAGTTCCGCTTGCGCTTCGAGCGAGCCCTCCTCCGTCGCTTCGGTCAAGAGTTGGAACCCGCGAACGCCGTCGACGACCGTTCCGTCGAGTCCGAACGCCAACGCGCGCCCCTCGCGGTACAAAAGCTCCGCTTTCGACTCTCGCAAATTAAAGTCTTGATAACCGATCGCCGTGTAAGTCGGCGTTTGCAACGTCTTAAAAACTTTTTCCTTCTCTTCTTTATTTTTCTCCGCTTCCGCGCGTTTTTTAACGTATTCGCTCGTTTTCTTCGCGGCGTAACCGGCGACGCCCCAAAAAGTAACGCGCCCGTCCTCCTCGCGCGCTCTTCCGTTCAAACCTTCGACCAAAAAATGCGTAAACACGCCGCCGTCGAGCTCGGACGTCTCGTAACTCGATTCTCCGACGTTGCAACTCTGCGCAAACGCGAGCCCCGCCTTGTTTAACCGCGCAAACGACGGCGGCGCGACAAACGTCCCCAATTTGCCGTCGACGCCCGCGGGCGTTCGACACGCGTCGACGATTAAAATCTTGAATTCCGCGTCGACGCCTTGCAGACGCTTCGCCAAGGCCGTCGCCGACGTCGCCGTTTCCGCCTTCAAAACGCCGTTTGCGTACAACTCGACGTCCTCCGGCGCGAACGCCGCTTCGCCGTTTTTCGTTTCGAAGCCGTGTCCGGCGAACATCGCCAACGCGGCGGAGCCGGAACGGCTCTTATCTTCGAGCCAGCCTAATCCGTTCTCGATATTTTCGCGCGTCGGACGTTTCGCCGGATCGTCTTCGAGCGTCGTCAGCGTTCGAATGTTTTCTTCCGGAACGCCGATTTTCTCCGTCAGCGCGCGTTTCACCTTCAAGACGTCGGAACACGTATAAACTAAATCGGGCAAGTATTCGCAACTATGTAGGTAGTCGCCGACGCCGACCAAAAGCGCGAAAAAATTCTCCGCGACGACCGTTTCTTGCGACTTCTCTTCGCTCGGTTCGTTTTCGACGATTTCCTCCGACGACGCTTGAATTTCCGTTTTCGTCGCCGTCGGCTCCGGATGCAAAGCGCTTTTTTCACCCGCTTTATAAGAAAAAACAACCGTCGCGAACAAGACGGAAACCGCCAAAAACAACGCGGGTTTTAATTCTTTGAAAGTCATATGCAGTATCTCTTATGTTTTCAGAGCTTAACGCGACAAAACAACGTTCGTTTAAACGTTTTTCCCCGATATTCATTCTCCCCGATATATTTGGTAGTATAACTGAAAAACTTCAAAAATCAACGCGGGGCCCAAAATCAAATTTCCGAACGCCTTGCCTTTGTCCTAAAGCAAACGACGGCGCGTCCTCGTTAATTGAGAACGCGCCGTCGTTAAGTCTTCGTCGATCTCCGAAAATCGCAAACGTCAATCCGGCGCGCGGTCGCTTCGGAGGAGTTCGAGCGGTTCCGCCCGTCCCGCTTTGATCGCCGGCCAAAGCGCCGCCGTCAAACAGAGCGTCAAAGTCAGCGCCAAACCGAACGCCAACTCCTTTAACGGCAAGATTAACGGCGGATCCGATGTTCCGAACATACTCGCGCCCAATTTCAACGCCCCCTGCGCCGCCAAAAAGCCGAACAGGAAGCTCGTCGCCGACGCGACCAGCGCGATTAAAATCGCTTCGACCAAAATCGCCCGAATCAGCGCCCCGCGCGTCAGCCCCGCCGCTCGCATTGTTCCAAATTGCCAACGCCGCGACCGAACCGAGTTCGCGACCGCGCCGACGACCGCTATCGACGCGATAATCAGCGTCGTAATCGGCGTCTTGCTCAATCCCCAAATCACCGAATCGGCGCGTTTAGAGATCGAACGCGTCAGCGAGTCGCGAGTCGACAGCTTGACGTAAGCGGTTCGCGACGCCGAATCGCTTTCCTCCGCTTTTCCCGGTTTCGCTTCGAACGCGCCGTCCGCTTCGTCGAGTCGCAACGACTTCAACGCCAACGCGTCGCACGCCGTTTCGATTCCGTCGTAAGTCGCTCCGTCGCTTTCGTTAAACCAAAAGTAACCGGGCCGTTCGAGTTGATAGTCGTCGCGAATTATCCGCTCCGCCGCGAACGCGATTCCGCCGGAACGCCCGAAGTTGCGCCGAACGCCCCCGGTCTTCGAAAGCCAATGCCAACCCGGGTAATAAACGACGCCGACGATCGGATACGCAAGCGTCTTGCTCGGGTCGCGAGGGTGAACGACGCGCAGTTCGTCGCCTAAATCGAGTTCGTAATCGATGGAAAGCGAATCGGTTACAACGACGCCCCGCCCGCTTTTCATCGCGTCGAACGCCTTTTTCGGGTCGCCCTGCAAAAAGCGAAAACCGACGAGCGGCGCTCCGTCGCCGTTCCCGAGAAACGCCCGCTCGACGTCGACGCCGAAAAAGACGACGTTCGCAAACGCGCTCTTTCGAACGCTTTGCGGCGGAATCGAACTTTCCTCGAACGCCGCTTGCTCGACCGCGACTTCGAGTAACGAGTCGCGCTTAACGCAAAGCGAATCGGCGAGTTGCGAAACGAGCTCCGGTCGCAGACCGTTCGGTAAAAACGCCGCGAAGCAGTTCGGCGCGCCGCGTCCCGGCAGGAACGGCTCAAGCATCGAATACCCCCAAATTTGCGTCGAAACGAAGAGCCCGCCCCCGACGCTCAACGCGACCGCAACCGCGACGACGCGGCTAGCGTTCCCCGAAAGCTCCGTCCGAATAAGTCGATAATCGAACCGAAACAACTTCGCTAACAACGGTAATAAAACAACTTCCGCAACGCGAATCGACGCCGGAATCAGCAAAACGACGCCGAGCGCAAGGGCCAAAACGCCCAGCCCCGAATGCAACGCCGCCCGCTCCGTCGTCGCGCCGGTCGCGAACTGGACGAGGTAAACGTCGACGCCGATTAGCGCCAAGCCGAGAAACGCCAAAACGAAGAAACGTCGCGTTTGCCGACGTTGCGTCGCCGGCGAGAAAAACGCTTTCTCCGAAACGCCGAGCGCTTCTAACGGCTTGGTTCGCGCGCTTTGCAACATCGGCCAAAGCGCCGCCAAAACCGCTCCGACGACCGCGCAACCGAACGAAACGCCGACCGTTTCCCAGTTGACGCCGGTCGCTTTCCCGGAGCAAACGAGAACCAACGCCCAACCGGTCGCGACGCCGCCGAGCCAACCGGGAATCGCTAAAACCAACGCTTCCAATAAGATAGAAAGCGCGACCTGCCCCCGCGTCAAACCGGCCGTTCGATAAAACGCGATCAGCCGCCGCTGCGCCGCGACGCTCGAATTTAACGCCGTAAAAACGATAAAAATCGACGCGAGCGCCGCCAAGAGCGTTCCGCTCGCCGCTTGATACTTAAACGACTGATTTTGCTTAAATTGCGCCGCTTTTCGCTCGATAATTTCCGGCTCCGTTAAGAGCTCGAAATTCGGAAGTCGCGCCGCGATTTTCTCGCTCCACTCCTTGCGAAAATCGTCGACCGACGTTCGCAACTTCAACATAAGCGCCGACGTCGCAAGCGGTTCCGCCCCGGCGATTTCGCGTCCGAGCGCCGCCGAAACGTAAAACGCGTCCGAGTTCGGATCGGCGACGACGCCGACGACTTTCAGCTGAAACTCGGTTCCTAACTTCGGACAAATCAAAAAGATAGCGTCGCCGGGTTTCGCGTTTAACTTTTCCGCGCCCTTTTCGGTCAACACCGCTTCGCGAGCGGTCGACTTCGGCGACGCAAACCATTGGCCTTCAACGAGTTCGAACGGCGGCTCGACGGCGTCGGTCGCGAAAAATTGCGAACCGCTCCCGGACGGCGTCCCCATTACCGATCGATACGACGCGTAAGCGCGGCGCCGCAACTCCGGGTCGACGCCCGGCGCCGCCGCGCTATCTTCTTCAACCGCAAGCGTTTCCAGCGACCGTTTCGGCGTCGGGCGGTCTTTTTCGTCGACGGCGTCCGGGTCTTCCAAAATCGACCGCTCCGTTCCGGGCGCGTAAACGAACGCTTTTAACGGCGCCAACTCGACGGCAAACGCAACCCCTTTATCGGCGCGCATTTCCGCAATCAATTTCGGCGAAATCGCGTCGCCGACGCCCGCGCCGCGAACGCCGCGCCGTCCGCCTCTTTTACCTCGGGATTTTTCCTTAACGTCTTTCTTTTCAACGTCTTCCTTGGCCTTCGCTTGAGCCGCCTCCTCGCTCTTCGTATCGGGCGCCGGACGCGTTATTTTCAACGGCCCGGCGAAACTTCCGCCGCCGCGACGCGTTGAAGCGCCGTCCTCTTTCGCCGCGATTTTGACGTCGCAAGTCCCTAAATAATCGGCCTCTTCGGTCGTCGCGTCGATGAAAAGCGCTTGAAAGCCGCCGATCGTCCAAACGATCAAACACGACGACGCGGCGATCGCCAACGCGACGAAAGCGAGTCGCGCTTTTTGCCGCCGCATCCGCGAAACCGTCGTCGACAAAACGAACTTCATCGTTTCAACTCCTTCCTTTTCGCGGGTTACGCGTTCGGCGATTCGCGCCGAACAATTTCTTGATAACGAGCCGCCAGCGCCGAGGCGTCCGCAAATTCGCTCGTCGGCAAGTCGGCGGCGATCTCGCCGTCGCGCAACACGACAACGCGTCGCGCCCAAACGGCGATCGCCGGTTCGTGCGTTACCAGCGCTATCGTCCGCCCTTCCTCGCGGTTGAGCTTATTCAAGACGCGGCAAACGTTTTGGCCGCTCGTCCAGTCGAGATTTCCGGTCGGCTCGTCGGCCAAGAGAACCGCCGGGTCGGCGCAGAGTCCCCGGGCCAACGCGACGCGCTGTTGTTGACCGCCGCTCAACGAATCGGGATACTGACGCAACTGTTGCAAAATTTCGAGTTCCGCCCAAAGTTCGCGCATTTTCTCCAACGTCGGCGCGACGTCGCGTCCGTCCGCGCGCAACGGGAAAAGAATATTCTCCTCCGCCGTCAAATGCGGTATCAGGTTGTAATTTTGAAATACGACGCCGAGTCGCCGACGCCGGAAAATCGTCAACTCGCGGTCGCCGCAGTCGAAAATCCGCTTTCCTTCGACCTCGACGCTTCCCGACGTCGGACGCGTCAATCCGGCGATCAAATGAAGCAAAGTGCTTTTCCCGGAACCGCTTGCGCCCATAATCGCGACAAATTCGCCGCGCTTAATCGTCAAATCAACGTTCGAAAGCGCCGCGAACTCGCCGTCGCCGCGCCGATATTTCTTCGTCAAC
>JAZQAP010000629.1:0-6842 GCA_045545275.1 Thermoguttaceae bacterium
GGCCCCCCCATCGCCGTCGCGACCGGGCGCCCGGTAAGCGCCCCAAACGTTTTCGGCGCGATCAACTTCGTCGCCGCTTCGGTCATAATCGCCGTAACGCCGAGCCCCGCCTTACGCGCCAAACTCGTCAAAACCGCCGCCTTATAGGCCGCGATTCCTCCGCAAACGCCGAGCAAAATCTCGCGCCCGTCAAGGTCGACCGCGCCGCGCTTCTCCATCGCTTCGCCGCTCATTCAAACGGCGACGGAAGCGGGTCGTCGACAAAATCGGAGGCCGCGGGAGTATTTTCCACGACTTCGCCGTCCATATTCAGGTAGATTTTGTCTTCCAAAATCTCTTGAATAACGATTTGCAACTTATCCTTTTTGTCGGCCGCCGAAACGAAGGAATGTTGGCTTTTATTCAAAACGACGAGTCGCTTTTGAATCAGCGCGGAGAGACGAAAACGACCGCCGACTTTTTCGATCAGCTTTTCTTCTTTGAGTTCTTCAATCATTTTGAGGCTCCTCGACGCCGTCGCGCCGTTTGTTTATTTCACTTTTCGATTACGTTTGCGCCGCCAATTTTTCGACGCCGTTTTATTTTTCGCTCAAAAAAGCGACTATTTCCGCCAAGGCTTCGTCAAGATTATCGTTCACGACGCGCCGACGATAAAAATCGCTCGCCGCCAGCTCCGACTCGGCCTGCGCGACGCGTTTCTCAATTTCCGCGTCGTCCTCCGACCCGCGCCCCTTCAACCGCTCGCGAAGCGTCTCGATCGACGGCGGCTCGATGAAAATCGTCTCCGCTTCCGGATAAATCGCCGCGACGCTCGCCGCGCCCTTAACGTCGATTTCTAAAACGACCCAGTCGCCCCGCTCGAGCGCCGCCTCGACGTCTTCGCGAAGCGTTCCGTAAAGCGCGCCCCCGGCGTACACCTCGAACGATTCGAGAAACTCGCCGGCTTCGCGACGTCGCAAAAACTCTTCGCGACTAAAAAAGCGGTAATCGACGCCGTCGACTTCGCCGGGTCGAGGAGAACGCGTCGTCGCGGAAACGCTCGAAACCAACGGAAAATCCGTTTCGGCGAAAAGCCGTTTCAAAAGCGTTCCCTTCCCGACGCCGGACGGGCCGGAAAAAACCAAAATTCTCCCGCGCCGACCGCCGTCTTTTGTTTGTTCGTCGTTTTGCGCCATCTTATCGCCAACCGTCCGCTAACAATCACTCGACGTTTTGCACCATTTCGCGAATACGTTCGATTCCCGACTTCATCTCGACGACGCGCGCCAAAATGTCGGGCGAATTCGCTTTCGAACCGATCGTATTCGTCTCGCGAAACATTTCTTGCGTAATAAAATCAAGTTTTTTACCGCAAGTCGCCTCGTTTTCCATCGTCTCTTCGAACTGCTTCAAATGCGAATAAAAACGGACGATCTCTTCGGAAACATCGACGCGATCGGTATAAACCGCGATTTCGCGAATCAAATCGCTCGGTTCAAGAACGGCGCCTTCGTCGGCCAACGCTTTCGCGACGCGCTCGGTCAAACGACGACGATAGTTTTCGACGACCGTCGGCGCCAGCGTCTCGATCTCGCCGATCGACTTGCGCAATTCGCCCAAATTATCAAGCAAATCGCGCTTCATCGACTCGCCTTCCGCCTCGCGCATCGCTTGCATTTGCGCAAGCGCGGCGTCGACATTGCGAGCGATCGCGTTCCAAAGACGTTCCGGCAGTTCCGCCTTATCGACCGAACGCGTCGCGTCTTGCAGAACGCCGGGCAAACGCAGATAGTCGACGAGCGCGCCCAAATTATCGGCGGAAACAAGCTCCGGATTCTCGGCGGCGAAACGTTTCGCTTCGACTAAATAACGTTTCAAGGCGACGAAATCGACGCCGATTTCGGCTTCCGCCGCGTCTTTTTCAAGGCGCAACGTAAAATTCACCGAGCCGCGCGCCAATTTCTCGCGCAGCCGCTCCTCGATCTTCGATTCCAGAGACGCGAAACCGTCGGGCAGCCGAATCGACGTTTTCAGAAAACGGTTGTTCACCGCCTTAATTTCCGTCGAAATCACGTAACCGTTTTCACAGGTCGACGCCGCGCCAAACCCGGTCATGCTCGCCAACATCGCGCGCTCCCATTAAAATTACGACAAAAACGAAACGCCGCGCCGCTTTGCTCGCCGCGTCGTTCGACAATTCGCGTCAAAACGCGACGTCGAACCAAACCGCCGACGCCGCGACAAAATCACTCGGTCGTTTCCGCCGGAGCCGTTTCGGTCGGAGTCGTTTCAACCGGAACCGTTTCTGTCGCCGGAGCCGCTTCCGCCGGAGCGCTTTCGGTCGCCGGGGTCGCCGGGGCGGCGGTCGCGGCGCGCTTGCCGACGTCGTCAAGCAACGAGGAACCGGATTTCATATTCAGAATATGACGACCGCCAATGCACGCGACGAACCAAATAATCGCCGCGACGACGGTAATCTTCATAAAAACGTCGCCGGTTTTCGCGCCAAACGCGCTGTTGCCGCCCATACCGCCGAACGCGCCGACCAAACCGCCGCCCTTCCCTCGTTGCAACAAAATAATGAGGATAAGGAACAACGACAACAAAACCATGAACACGAACAGGAGCGATTGCAGAAAACCGGCCATATTTCAAAATCCCATAAGGCGCCGATTAACGTTTCCGTTTCGGCATAATGTCTAAAAATTTTCGTTTTCGAACGTTTACTTCGTCTCGCGCGCTCGCTCGCCGGAATCGCCGACTTTTAAAAGTCTCGACTTCACCCCAAACAACGAGCGTCCTCGTTCATTATAACCGGATTCGCGGCAAACGCAAGCGGGCCCAAGGACGACGCGACGCGTTCTTCAAGAAATTTTCCGTTTTTTCGCTAAAAACAAGAAAATTTCTTGAAAAACGCGTCGACATAAACGTCGTCTCGCGCCGCCGTTCCACCAAACGGTTTCCGGCGACGCTTCGCGGTTCAACGCTCGACTCAGCGAACGTTGTTAATGATTTCCATAAAGGCGTCGACCTTCAAGGAAGCGCCGCCGACGAGCGCGCCGTCGACGTCCGGCTTGCCGAGAATTTCTTTCGCGTTCGAGCCCTTGACGCTGCCGCCGTATTGAATGCGGACGACGTCGGCGACTTCTTTGCCGTAACGTTCGGTCAACCAAGCGCGAACGTCGGCGTGAACTTCTTGCGCTTGATCCGGGGTCGCGACCTTGCCGGTGCCGATCGCCCAAACCGGTTCGTAAGCGATAACGCATTTCTTCATTTCTTCGGCGGTAACGCCGGAGAAGGAGCCGTCGAGTTGACGACGGTTGACGTCGTTGGTAACGCCCGCTTCGCGTTCTTTGAGGAGTTCGCCGATGCAGACGATCGGGCGGAGACCGGCGGCCAACGCGGCGCGAACTTTCAAGTTGACTTGTTCGCTCGATTCGCCCATGATGTGGCGGCGTTCGCTGTGGCCGAGGATGACGTATTGGCAACCGACGTCGGTCAGCATCGCCATTTCGAGTTCGCCGGTGAACGCGCCCGCGGCTTCAAAGTAAGCGTTTTGCGCGCCGACGCCGACGTTCGAGCCGTTCAGAATTTCGCAAACCGGTTGAACGTAAAGGCTCGGGGGGCAAACCGCGATATCGACGTCGGAAACGCCCGCCGCCGCGTCTTTCAGGCCTTGCGCCAACGCTTTCGCGGAATCGAGTTTCAGGTTCATCTTCCAGTTGCCGGCAATCAAGAGACGTCGCATTTTTTATCCTTCTTAGGTTCAAATTTTCAACGTTTTCCAACGCGCGCCGCCGTCTCGGGGTCGAGGCGGCGAGAGAGCCCGTCTTAAAATTCATTCAACCGTTCATTTTACCCCCGCTTTTTTCTTCCGCAAGGGGGGCCGCCTCTTATTTCTCCCTCGTCGGCAATTTTACGAACGCAATTTTCTCGCAAAAACCGTTCTTTTTCTTCAACCCGATGCGCTTCGCTTTTTCGCCTCAACCGCCCAAACGTCCCAATTTAAAAACTTCGCCGACAAAAAAAGCCCGCCGAAGAAATCGACGGGCGAATCAGAACGCGGCGCGCCGACCCGAAAGCCGACGGGAGCAAAAGAACGCGAAAACCGACGCGACTTCAACGCGGTCGACAAAGTCGAACGCGTCAAGACCGAAATCGCCGCGAGAATGAAAGTCGGAGCCAAGAGCCCCTCCGGCCTCCTCGCGACGCGTCGACGACGGTTTCCCTCGAACGTCTCTTTTTTCGCCGTTCGCGGATTTAGACCGTTCAGAAAATCCGAGAAGCCTAAAAAACGCAACGTCAAAACGCCGACGACCGACGCGCCGAAACGACGCCGTCGAAAAGCGTTTTAAAAAACGAAATTCCGAAACTTCAAACGTCGAAAATTGAAAATAATTGCGGACTTCCCGTCGACGACCCCGCGCCGAGCCGCAAACGCTCGAACGACAAGGGCGCAAGCCGACGCCGCCTAAAGTCGGTTTTCTTCGCTCCGGAATTTCGGCAAGTCAAAAAAACAAACGCCTTAAACGGGATCGGCGCCGTCTCTTTGCCTTACGCTCTCATTATACCAAGTCCGCAAGCGAAAAGCAAACTTTTTTCCCTTTATTTTTTCCATTTTTTCAGAAAATTTAACGTCGACGTCGCTTCCGGCGTCCGGTCGCGCCAAAAATTACGATAAAACCGCCTTCAAACGCTCAAATCTCGTTCCAATCCTAAAAATTTTCGCGTCTTTTTTCGACGCTTTCTTGCTTTTCGCCGCCCCGCCGGTTATAATGCCCGATTATTCGACGGTTTTTCGGCGTTTTTTTGCGCGCCGTCGTCCGCTTTAACGTTCCGCTCTAAGGTTTCGCAATGTTCCCCAATTCCCCCAATCTCCCCGGTTTCTCCCCTTCCCGCCGTCGTTTCGTTCGCAACCTCGCGACGTCCGGCGCCGCCCTTTGCGCCGCGTCTTGCGGACTTTCGCTCGACGCCGCCGCGTTCGCCCGCTCGCTTGAAAACGACGCCCGCAAACCGATCGACGTCGATTTAAACGGCGCCCCCGGCGTTTCCGACGCCGAAATGGAAGCGATTTACGAGCAAATCAAAACGCCTTATAAACAAGGCGTTATCGTCCCGCAAGAGAACGGAAACCCGGTCGACTCGGCGAACGTCTTCCGCAAAGACGGCGTTTGGCATATGGTCTACCTTTGCTTCCTCGACAAAACCGGCTACGTCGCCAAATTGGCCAAGAGCGACGACCTCGTCCGCTGGGAAACGCTCGGCGTCGTCGCGCCGTTCCGCCGAACCGGCTGGGACGCTTGGCAAGTTTCGCCGTCGGCCGCGCTCGTCGACCATACTTGGGGCGGCTCCTACGAGATTCAAAAGTACGAAAACAAATATTGGTTCACTTACATCGGCGGCGCCGGGAAAGGTTACGAGCCCGACCCGCTCAAAATCGGACTCGCTTGGACGGACGACGCCGCCTCGCCGAAGGAATGGAGCCGTCTCGACCGCCCGATTATGGCGCCGGAAGACCCGGACGCCCGCGCGTTCGAAAAGACGACGCTCTACAAAACGAGCGTTATTTGGGACAAAGAACGCCGCCTCGGCTCGCAATTCGTCTGTTTTTACAACGGCAAAGCGATCGAAAACGGCCGCTCGGTCGAGCCAATCGGAATAGCGGTTTCGGACGATCTCGTCGACTGGCGCCGCTTCGGAAACGGCCCGATTATCGACAACGGAAGCGGCATTTCCGGCGACCCGCAAGTCGTTCGGCTCGGCGATTATTGGGTTATGTTCTACTTCGGCGCGTTTTGGAAACCGAAGGCGTTCGACACGTTCGCCGTCTCGAAAGACCTCGTTCATTGGCGACGCTGGGAGGGCCCGCACCTCGTCGAACCGTCGGAAGATTACGACGCGACTTACGCGCACAAGCCTTGGGTCGTTTTCCATAACGGCGTCGTTTACCACTTCTACAACGCCGTCGGGAGCCAAGGCCGCTGCCTCGCGTTGGCGACCTCGAAACCGCTCAAATAACGTTCCTTAACAACGCCGAAACAATGACGAAACCGGTTTATTAAATCCGGCGTCGCCCGTTATATTTCACGGCGCGTCTTCCTTTTCCGAACGCGCCGCCGCTGGTATTAGCAAAACTTATAACCCGCGTTTACTCCCCCTTTCATCCCTTTTTTGAAAACGCTCAAATGAAAACAAATATCAAATCCGCCTTAAAAACGGCGTTCGTCGCGTCGGTTCTCGCCGGTTCGTTCGCCGTCGATTTCAATCGAGCGACCGCCGCCGAGCTGAAAGAACCGCTCGATCGAGAAAAAATCGTCGCGCGGCATCGTATTCGCTCCGAAAATCTTAATTTGAAACTTCCCGTCGGGAACGGCAACTTCTGTTTCAACGTCGACGGCGCCGGGCTCCAAACGTTCGGCGGCGACGTTCTCGCGCACTGGGGTTGGTACTCCGAACCTCTTTTGGCGAAATATACTTGGGCCGACGTTCCGCAAACCGGCACTTATCAACAAGGCCGCTTGAAAGGGAACGACCCCTTCCCGAAAGATCGCGGCGACCTTTACCAATGGGTGCGCAACAACCCGCATCAAGCGAACTTAGCGCGCGTTCGCTTCGTTCGCGGCGACGGGGCCGAGTTGAAGCCGAACGAAATTTCGAACGTCCGCCGCGACCTCGACCTTTGGACGGGCCTGCACTCGACGACGTTCGAACTCGACGGCGAAACCGTTTCGGTCGCGACTTGCGTCGGCGACGACAAGAACCTCGACTCGACGGTCGCCGTTCGCGTCGACTCGCCCCTGATTCGCTCCGGCGCGCTCTCGGTTGTCGTCGACTTCCCTTACCAATCGCTAAAACGCGGCGCT
>JAZQAP010000630.1:0-1603 GCA_045545275.1 Thermoguttaceae bacterium
ACGTTCCAAAGCAAGACGCCGCCACCGGTTAGGCCCATTGCGACCAAGTCGTCGCGCTCGGAATAACGCAGGCAGGCGACCGTCCCGGGAATCTTCTGAAAACATTCTTCGCGCGGGCCGTCCAAGGTTTCGGGCCGAATAACGATTTTGCCCCGCCCTTCTTTCGGCCCTCGCGCCGCGACGCTCAAGACGCGACGTCGTTTCCCTAACCATACGTATTCCCAAGACATATCGTCCTTGAAAAAATACGTCGTCGCCGCGTTCGACTCGGGCCCTCCGACGCTCAAACGGTCGACGCCGCCGACCATCCAACGCAAGCGAGCGGCGCCCGCCGCCTCGTTCGTTTGCGACAAATCGTCGTTCGAAGGAAGGAACGCGAAGAAATTTATCATCGCCCCATTGCGCAACCCGCAGTATTCCTTGACTTGTTCCGTCGCGACGTCGTATAACCTTAAATAACCGGAGGCGTAGGGAATCGCTACCGACGTTTCCCGGGTTTTCTCGGGCGCAAAAACGGACTCGGCGGAAATCCAGCACGACTTGACGGTTACTCCGGAGGGCGTCTTTTTATAAGGCGGTTGGAACAGAGGAACGGTCTTCAACAGCTCGAACGTCGCCGCGTCGTAAACGTATATTTTATCGCCTTTACAAGCCGACGCGATCGCCGCCAATTTACCGTCCCGAGAAAACGCGAGCCTCGTTCCTTCGTCGCAGGGGCGCTCGCGCTTGTAACATTGCGTCGGCCTCGACGTTTTCTCCGTCCAAACGGCGACATAATGTCCTCCTTCCTCGCCTGGGACGGCGCCCGTCGCGATCAAAGCGCCCGAAACCGGATGATATTTCAAGGTATGAGGCCATATCGGAGTAGGGTCAAGTTCTTGCGCGACAATACGTTTCATCGGCGGCGTTCCTCGTTTTACGTTAATACCGTTACATTTTGGCGCAACTTATTCCAAGGTCGAAAAATTTTTTTCGTTTTCTTCCCGTTATAGTTACGTTACGTCAATCGAAATCGACGCGGCGTCGTATGCAGTCGGCGGCGATTCGCGCGGCTTCGACGGCGAGTTTCATCCCCTTTTTAACGCCTTTCGGACTCTTTTCGAGGCGCTCGACCGCCGCTTCGAACGTCGACGCGGCCTCGTCGTAAGCGCCGACGTGAAAACGCGTTAGCGCAAGGTAAAAGTCTTGCCAAAATTCCTCGTCGACGTCGAAGAAATTTTTGTCGATAAGCCCGGCGTCGTACTCGCGCAGAAAGTCGGCGGGCGTCGCGAATCGACGGAAAAACGGCGACGCCACGTCGTGCAAAAATTTTGCGACGTCGGTTAAAATCGCCTCGACTTCCTCCTCGCTTTTCGGCAAGCCGTTCCATGACTTACGTTCGCCGCGCGACGCCCAATCTTCTTCCTCTTCGTCGCGCAGGCCCTTCCAAAAACGCTTCAATTTCCTTTGCGTCGCCGCGTCGCGCGGAGCGTTCGCCCAGCAAGCGAACCTCGAAACGGGCCCGCATTCGCAGTAGACGCTCAACTCGCCGTCGACGTCGCTAAACCAACAGGTATGACGCAAGATTTCCGCCCTTCGCGTCCAAGTTTGCGCGTCGTCTTTG
>JAZQAP010000631.1:0-2220 GCA_045545275.1 Thermoguttaceae bacterium
GGCGCTCGAAGATTTCCAACGAGCGGCGCATTTCGCGTCGGACGACCGCGCCGTCTTGCGGGAGATCGCGACGATTCAAAACGAAATCGGCGATTACGACGCCGGACTTGCGACTTGGCAACATTTGGAACGGCTTTACCCGACGAACCGCGAACCGGCGGAAGTCTTTGCAGGACAAGGGGAAGCGTATTGCGGACTCGGGCTCGCCGTCGAAGCGGAGGAGTCGTTCGCGATCGCGGCGGCGACCGCGCCGGACGTCGTCGAATATCGGCGCCGCTTGGCGGAAACTCGGTTGGCGCGCGGAGAAATCGACGGCGCGTTGGCGGCGCTCGGCGAAGCGTCGGCGCGCGACCCGAACGATCCGGCGATTCGCGAATTATGGGCGCGAGCGCTCCAAATGCGGCAAACGGCGAGCGTTCAAGGGACGATTTCGCGTTAAAGTCGCAAAAATCGGCGGAACGCGGCGTTTGGGCGGGTCGCATAATTTAGGTGAGCGGCGCAAAGTTGGCAAGACGCGACGGCGAGGCGTTTTGCAACGAGTCGACGCGTTTTAACGGCGGCGCCGGTTGCGTCGCGTCGAAACGAGAATCTTTTTGAAATTTTTGTCCGCTAGCTCTTGAAAATCGCGGGCGACTCTGTTTTAATGAGAAAATCGGCGGTTTGGCTCGAAAATTTTTCGTCGCGGCGTCGCGTCGACCTTTGCGACGGCGGTTCGAGTCAAATCGGGCCTTCGTCGCGACGCGACCGGGGGCGAAAACGACGATTTTGTCAATATTATTAATACGACGTTTGACGTTTTAATAAAACGGCGTTGAAATTGCGTTAGACGCAAGGTTTCGTCGACCGTTTTTCGCGGGAAAGCGACGTTCGTTTTCTCTCGCCGCCTTTTATTTTTTCCGTTTTTTTGAGGTTCACCGATGAAACGTTCGATTCTGCGTTCCTCCGTCGCGACGTTTGCGCTCGGCGCCGTCGTCGGGGCGGCTCTCTCCGTTCAAGCCGACGAAGCGAAAAAAGTCGTTAAAAATCCCGAATTCGAAAAAATCGTTATTTTCGAAGGGTACCGCAGCGAGGGCGCGGCCTTCGGCGACTTCAATAAAGACGGCGTCGTCGACGTTCTTTCCGGACATTATTGGTACGCCGGGCCCGATTTCAAAAAAGAGTACAAAATTTACGAAGGGGACGCGAAATACAATCCGGAAGGGTACTCGAATTCCTTCGTTAACTTCGTCGAAGACCTGAACGGCGACGGTTGGGACGACTTTGTCCTCTGCCCGCACCCCGGCGTTACCGGTTATTGGTACGAAAATCCGAAGGGGGAAGACCGCCTTTGGACGGCGCATGAGTCGACGATCGAACTCGGGAACGAGTCGCAGGCTTGGGAAGACGTCGACGGCGACGGCAAAAACGAGCTGATCTTCAACCGCAACAATTGGTACGGGATCGCGTTCCCGAACCGCGGCGACAAGGCGAACGAACCTTGGAAATTCCTCGCGGTTTCGAACGAAAATTCGAAATATCAACGTTATTTCCACGGGAACGGCGTCGGCGACATTAACGGCGACGGTCGCGTCGACCTCCTTGAAATGGACGGCTGGTGGGAACAACCGGAAGACTTGAACGCCGTTCCTTGGAAGTTTCACGAGTTCAAGTTCGCGGACGCCGCGTCGAACATTTTGGTCGCGGATTTCAACGGCGACGGTTTGAACGACGTCTTCACCGCTTGGCACTGCCACCTTTACGGGCTCGTCTGCTGGATTCAAAAGCGCGACGCTTCGGGCGCGATCTCCTTCGACCCGCAATGGCTGATCCCGAAAGAACCGGCGGACGATTTTTATCCGAAGGTTAGCCAACTGCACTCGATGGCGTTGGCCGACTTCAACGGCGACGGCGTCCAAGACGTCGTTACCGGGAAGCGTTGGTGGGCGCACGGTTCGAAGGGCGACGTCGGCACGAACGACCCGGCGCTCCTGATTTGGTGGGAAACGAAACGCGGCGCCGACGGCAAAGTCGAGTTTATCCCGCATGAAATCGACGACAACTCCGGCGTCGGGACGCAAGTTACCGCGAAGGACGTCAACAAAGACGGCGTCGCGGACGTTTTGGTCGGGAACAAAAAAGGCGTTTTCCTCTTCTTGACGAAATAACGCGGCGACAATCAAATAACGCGGCGAAATTCGGCTTTCGACCGCTTCTCCGGCGTCGCCGTTCGAAATCTTGGAC
>JAZQAP010000632.1:0-17424 GCA_045545275.1 Thermoguttaceae bacterium
TCGCCTTCGACGTGAACGTGTCCGGGGGCTCCGTGGGGCGGGTTCTCGCCTTCGACGTGAACGTGTCCGGGAGCTCCGTGGGGCGGGTTTTCGCCTTCGACGTGAACGTGCCCGGGGGCTCCGTGGGGCGGGTTTTCCGCGGCGCGGTCGTGATCGCAGTCGGGGCCGTGAACGTGTCCGGCGGCGTCGGGCGCGCTTTGCGGTCGGGGGCAACCGGCGAACGCGACGAGCGCGGCGACGGCGAGCAAAGTCGCGAAAACGCCGGGCAAACGCCGGGGATCGCGACGCGGTTTCGTGGTTTTCATAACGCGCTTTATCTCCGTTAAAACGACGTGCAAACGTTGACGCTGAATAAGATAGGCGAATTACGCGCCGACTTCCGGAGCGGGGCTCCCGGTTTCCGTTTCGTGTTCGTGATCGCAGTTTTCGTCGTGAACGTGGCCTTCTTCGCCGTGCGCGTGATCGCAGTTTTCGTCGTGAACGTGTCCGGGTTCGCCGTGTTCGTGATCGCAGTTTTCGTCGTGAACGTGTCCGGGTTCGCCGTGTTCGTGATCGCAGTTTTCGTCGTGAACGTGTCCGGGTTCGCCGTGCGCGTGGTCGCAGTTTTCGTCGTGAACGTGTCCGGGTTCGCCGTGCGCGTGGTCGCAGTCGGGGCCGTGGACGTGTCCGGGCTCGCCGTGGTCGTGCGCGCAACCGGGGCCGTGGACGTGTCCGGGTTCGCCGTGCGCCGGGCCGGCCGGGACTTTGCCGCCGAGAACGAAGAAGGCGGCGACGCCTCCGACGAGAAGAAGCGCGAGCGCGCCGACGGCGATGAAGGGAGACGGGGCTTTCGGTTGATCGTCGTTGTGTTGCAATTCGGTCATTTCGGTATCCTAAGTCTTTTGATTTTTAGTTTATCGTCGCGTTTTTGTCCGTTTTCAAAGCGCGGTCGACGGTCAATTGAGCAATTTGCGCAAACGGAGATAAAGCGGCGTTGAAAACGCTTCGGTTAAACGGTTTAACAACGCGACGCTGGAAAGGGAAGGGACGACGTTCGACGAAGAATCGGCGAACGCTCGGACGGAAGACGCGCCGAAATCGCCGAAAATTTCCTTTTCGGTCGGGAGGCGGAGCGGCGACCAAGCGACGGCGCAACGCGACCCGTGAACGCGGTCGTTTCGGACGAACGACGGCGCTTCGGCGGAAGTCGGCTCGAAACGCGGCGGCGTCAAAAAAAGGGAGGAGCGGCAAAAAAAGCGAGCGCGGGAGAACGGACGGCGTTGGCGACGATGAAAAACGTCGCCGCCGGCGATTGCCGAATCGTTATGGTCGACGAGGCGGCATAAATCGAAAACGCAACGCTCCGTCGGCTTATGCGTTCGGCAACAGTGGAGCGAATGGAGCCAAAACGCGAAAAACGCCGCCCAAACGAGCGCGTTCGCCGCTTTGCTTTTGGTTAAATCGCTCATATCCGTTCCCAAACTCGTAAACGTGAAAATTTGCCGAATCCCTGTAATCGGCGCCAACGGTAATTTTAACAGCTTTTTGGGCGTTTGGGAAGAGCCGTCGACGGATTTTCCTTAATTTTTTGCGGAAAAACGCCGATTTTACAACGTCGCGGACGGCGCGACGGTCGTTAAGCGGGTGATTGGGGGCGAGATTAAACGACGGGAACGGCGCGACCGGCCCGCGCGTCGCAAATGAAAATCGACGCGGGGATAAGAATAATATGGGAAAAATAGAGAAAGCGGTCGCGTCGGCGGAGGCGGGCGCGTCGGAACGACCGTTTCGAATGAAAATTCGTTTGGCGACGCGGGCGGACGCGGCGGAGTTGCAGGCGATTTACGCGCATTACGTCGAGAATACGACCGTTTCGTTCGAGTACGAGGCGCCGAGCGTCGCGGAGATGGAGCGCCGAATCGCGGAGGTCGAGGGCGTTTATCCGTTTTTGGTTTGCGTGGTCGAGGGGGAAAATTGCGAAAATAGAGAAGGCGCGGAGTGTTTGCCGGTTGACGTTCGCGACTTGACCGCTAAAATCGATAAAAACGACGAAATTGCCAAAATCCGAGAAAACGCTAAAAGCCAAGAAGGCGTTAAATTCCGAGAGAGCGGCAAAAAACGGGAAAACGGTAAAGTCCGAGAAGACGTTAAAATCGGCAAGGGCGACGGGAGCGGCGAGGTCGGCGAACGAATCGTCGGATACGCGCTGGCGCATCGGGCGTTCGAGCGGGCGGCGTATTCATGGACGGCGGAAACGGCGGTTTACGTCGACCGAAAGTGGCGTCGACGCGGGATAGGAGAGGCGTTGTATTCGGCGTTGATCGCGATTTTGGAGGCGCAAGGCGTTCGAACGCTCTACGCCGTTGTTGTTGCGGAAAATAAAGCGAGCGTCGAATTTCATCGCCGCGCCGGTTATCGAGAATTTGCGACGTTTAAGAATTCCGGTTGGAAATTCGACCGCTGGCTCGACGTCGTTTGGCTCGAGCGAACGCTCGGCGTTTGGCGCGACGAGGAAAAGTCCGGAAAGGCCGAAACGTCGAAAACCGAGGGAGAGGGGGCGGATAGGACGGCGAATTCCGCGCCGTCGCCGGTTCGTCCGCTCGCCGCGTTGGAACCGGAACGACTCGCGAATCGTTGCGCGTTGCGGAATGTTGCCCGACCTTAGAAAAACGAGAAACTTACCGCCGTCGCGTCGAGCCCTATTGACAAAAAATAAGGAAGAGTTAAGATAAAATTTGCGCTCTCCAGCGAAGCGTCGTTGCTGAAAAGACGGTTTGCTTTGTTCGATCGTCGCGATTACGCGGATTTTACGCGGCGCGTTGGCGGGATTTGTCGATTTTAGCGTTTGAATCGGTTTCGTCGGCAAACTTTCGACGTTTTCTTTTTAGGGAACAAAATTGGAAAAGTTTGAAAAAAAAGTCTGGTTGTCCACGCCGACGATGCACGGCGACGAACTGCGTTATATGCGCGAGGCCTACGAAACGAATTGGATGTCGACGGTCGGCGCCAATATCGACGCCGTTGAAAAAGCGATCGCCGAGAAAGTCGGTTGCCGTTGCGCGGTCGGTCTGTCGTGCGGCACGGCGGCGTTGCATTTGGCGACGAAATTGGCGGGCGTGAAGCAAGGCGACGTCGTTTTCTGCACCGACGTTACCTTCGCCGCGTCGGTGAATCCGATTTTGTACGAGAAGGGCGAGCCGGTCTTTATCGATTCCGAATACGAAACGTGGAATATGGACCCGGTCGCGCTCGAAAAAGCGTTCGAGCTTTACCCGAACGCGAAGGCGGTCGTCGTCGCGAACCTTTACGGCGTTCCGGCGAAGTTCGACGAAATTTGCGAAATCGCGCGCAAACACGGGGCGACGATTATCGAAGACGCCGCCGAATCGCTCGGCGCGACGTACAAAGGGCGACAAACCGGGACGTTCGGCGCTTACAACGCGATCTCGTTCAACGGCAACAAAATTATCACCGGCTCTTCCGGCGGCATGCTCCTGACCGACGACCAAGAGGCGGCGAACAAAGCGCGCAAATGGTCGACGCAAAGTCGGGAAAACGCGCCTTGGTACCAACACGAGGAAATCGGTTACAATTACCGAATGAGCAACGTGATCGCCGGCGTCGTGCGCGGACAAATCCCGTATTTGGAAGAACATATCGCGCAAAAGAAGGCGATTTACGAACGTTACAAGAAGGGTTTCGAAGGGCTTCCGGTCTCGATGAATCCGTTCGACGCGGACGTTATGGAGCCGAATTACTGGCTTTCGTGCCTTTTGATCGACGAAGTCGCGACGTGCAAACAGGTTCGGAGCGCCTCCGAAGCGTGCTACGTCGCCGAGCCGGGGAAATCGTGCCCGACGGAAATCCTCGAAACGTTGGCGAAATACAACGCGGAGGGGCGTCCGATTTGGAAGCCGATGCATATGCAGCCGAAGTTCCGCATGTCGCCGTTCGTTACTCGCGAGGGGGACGGACGCGGACGGACGAACGCTTACATCGCCGGTCGCGGCGTCGACGTCGGCGCGGATATTTTCCATCGCGGTCTGTGTCTCCCGAGCGATATCAAAATGTCGCCGGAGGAACAGGGGCGCGTGATCGAAATCGTGAGAAGTTGCTTCGAGTAACGGGAGGCGGGCGACCGTATGTACGCGAAATTTTTTAAGCGCGCGATCGACTTTACGGCGTCGTTTTTGGCGTTGATCGTTTTGTCGCCGCTCCTTTTGGCGTTGTACGTCGTTGGCGCGATCGCGTTGAAGGGCGACCCGTTTTTCTATCAACCGCGACCCGGCAAAAAAGGAAAAGACGGTAAAGAAAAGATTTTCCGTTTGATTAAATTTCGCACGATGAGCAACGCGCGCGGCGCCGACGGCGGACTCCTGCCGGACGACGTGCGTTTGGGGCGATACGGACGTTTTCTCCGTTCGACGTCGCTCGACGAACTGCCGGAATTGCTCAATATTCTTAAGGGCGATATGTCGCTGGTCGGCCCGCGTCCGTTGCTCGTGCGGTACTTAGAACGCTATACCGAAGAACAACGACGGCGACACGACGCGCGACCGGGATTGACAGGACTCGCGCAAGTGAAGGGGCGTAACGCGCTTTCGTGGGAAGAACGATTTAAACTCGACGTAAAGTACGTCGATTCTATTAGTTTTTGCGGCGACGTCGCCATTATTTTCGGCACTCTTAAGACCGTTTTTAAGCGCGAAGGCATTACTTCGGAAACGTCGGCGACGATGGAAGAGTTTATGGGAAGCGACGTGAAAGAATGACGGCGAGACGGAAAATCGTTATAATCGGCGCGAGCGGACATGGCAAAGTTGTCGCAGATCTTGCGAAAAAGAACGGTTACGACGACGTTGTTTTTTTAGACGATAATCCAAACGCCGGGGCAAACGGCGGGGTTCGCGTTGTAGGAACGACGCAAGACGTTTCTAAGTTTGCTGAATGCGATTTTATCGTCGCGATCGGCGCCGCGAGCGTTAGGGAACGATTGCAAACGCGATTGTTGGCCGCGAATTTGCGCGTAGTTTCGTTAATTCATCCTAATGCCGTTGTCGCAGACGATTGCGTTGTCGGGCCGGGAACGGTGGTGATGGCTGGCGTCGTTATTAATCCTTCGGTTCGTATTGGCGCGGGATGTATCGTTAACACAGCCGCTTCGGTTGATCATGATTGCGTCGTTGACGATTTTGCGCATATTTCGGTGGGGGCGCGTTTGGCGGGAACTGTCTCGGTAGGCGCTCGTTCTTGGATTGGCGTTGGCGCGATAGTGAGCAACAATGTGAAAATCGGCGCCGACTGTATGATTGGCGCGGGCGCCGTCGTTGTGAAGGACGTCGACGAACCCGGCGTTTATGTCGGCGTTCCCGCGCGTAAAATGGTAAAGCGGTAGTAAGCGACAACTTAAATAAACGATACGTTCCTATGAAAATACTTTATGCGACGACCGTTGGGATTACGATGGTTTTTTTTAAGCCGTTTGTTAAATCCTTGCTTGACGCCGGGCATACGGTGGAGATTGCGACGAATGACGCTGAAGTTCCGGTTCCGGAGTGTTATCGAGAATGGGGATGCGTCGTGCATACGATCGCGACGTCGCGTTCGCCGTTAAACCGAGGGAACCGTGTCGCCGTTAAGCAGTTACGTCGGTTGGTTGAGGAAAACCGTTACGATATCGTGCATTGTCATACTCCGGTCGCGGCGATGTGCGCGCGCTTGGCGTGTCGTCGAGCGCGGAAGCGCGGAACGAAAGTCTTTTACACCGCGCACGGCTTCCATTTCTTTAAAGGCGCGCCGCTGAAAAATTGGTTGTTGTATTACCCGGTCGAGAAGATTTGCTCGCGTTGGACCGATCTCTTGATTACGATCAACCAAGAGGATTACGCCTTAGCGCAACGTAAAATGAAAGCGAAAAAGGTCGTTTACGTTCCCGGCGTCGGCGTCGATTTGACGAAGTTCGGAAACGCGACGGTCGACAGAGCGGCGAAACGACGCGAACTCGGCGTTCCGGAAGACGCGACGCTTCTCCTTTCGGTCGGCGAATTAAACGCGAACAAGAATCACGAAACGATTATCCGAGCGTTGGCGAAGCTGGAAAATAACGAAAACGTTTATTACGCGATCGCCGGTCGCGGCGGTTTGCAAGATTATTTGCAGAATCTCGCCGCGTCGCTGGGGTTGGGCGATCGTGTGAAACAGTTGGGATTTCGAACCGACGTCGCGGAGTTGTACGCGACGGCGGACGCGTTCGTTTTCCCGTCGTTTCGCGAAGGGTTGCCGGTTTCGGTTATGGAGGCGATGGCGACCGGGCTTCCGTGCGCGGTTTCTAGGATTCGCGGCGCGGTCGACTTGATCGACGAGAACTGCGGAACGCTGTTCGCGCCTCATAGCGTCGACGAGTGTCGAAACGCGATCGCGGCTCTCTTGGGCGCCCGAAACGCGCAAGCGTTCGGAGCGCGCGCCGCCGAAAAAGTGAAAAAATTCGGGTTGGAACCGGTTCTCGAGCAAATGACAGCGTTATATTGGGACGAATGCGGCTTGGGGTAAAGCGTTGCGTGGCGTTTAAGAGTAGCGTTAGGGGGGAGAAACGTGTTCTTTTGGCGACAAGCGGCGCGGTTTTCTTGGCGACGGGCGATGGAAAGGTAGACAAATGCGGAAAAGGAAATTAACGTCGGTGATTATTCCGACATACAACGCGGAGAAGACGATTGATCGATGTTTGCAATCGATTGTTGATCAAACATATAATAATCTGCAAATATTGTGTTGCGATGATTGTTCCAAAGACGGAACGTGGCAAAAGTTACAAGATTGGGCGGCGCGCGATTCACGAATCGTCGTTATGCGCAATGAAGTTAATAGCCGCGCTGCGTTCTCGCGTAATCGTTGTATCGAGCGCGCGGAGGGCGTATTCATTGTGCAAATCGATGACGACGATTATTGTTCGTTGGATCGAATAGAAAAACAAGTTGATTTTCTTGAAAACCACCCGGAATACGGTTTTTGTGGAACTGGAATTCAAATGTTTGACGAAAATGGCGTTTACGCCAAAAGTTCGCGAACCGAAGGATACGCGCCAATCGCAAAAGACTTTTTGTGGAGCGCGGTCTTCTGCAATCCTAGTATGGCGTATCGTCGCGAAGTTTTAGAAGCTGTCGGCGGATATCGAGTTGCGAAAGAAACGCGGCGCTCGCAAGATTACGATATGCATATGAGAATGTATGAAGCCGGGTTTCGGGGGTATGTCATACCGGATCTATTAACTTATTACTATCGCGGCCAACATTCGTTCCCTAAGTGTAAGTATACGTATCGCATCGACGAGGCGAAATTGCGTTACAAGCATTTTAAAAAACTTGGATTGATGCCGCGAGGGATGATTTATGTGTTGAAACCGTTGATTATCGGACTTGTTCCGATACGACTACTCGAAAAGTTGAAAAAAAGAAAGAATATGCGGCGTTGCAACGATTAAAGTTGGCGGTGCGCGAATATGTGTGTCGACGCGGTTATTTTTCGCCGTTCCACAGTTTTATCGTAAGGAACCGTACCGAGTTATCGCGGCGGATATTAAAGAAAATCTGGCTAATCCGATTTATCGCGAGGCCGTGTTAAAAAGTCGTTTTGTCGGATTCAAAGCGAAAGCGATGCGTTGGCGCTGAAGTATCGCTGGTTGCGCGTTATGCAACTTTGGGCAAAGATAAAAAAATAACGTCTACGACGGAGTGTCGTCCCGTCTTGCGAGAAGTGAAAATGAGTAAAAAGCCAAAAATTTCCGTTCTTATGAGCGTTCATAACGGAGAAAAGTACTTAGCGCGTTCCGTTGAGAGCATTCTTAATCAAACAGCGGGCGACTTTGAATTTATTATTTGCGACGACGCGTCGACCGACGGGACGTTGGCGTTGTTAAATCGTTACAAAGAGCAAGATTCGCGCGTCGTCGTGCTTCATAACGAGAAAAATCTTGGTTTGGGCTCTTCTCTTAACCGTTGCCTTTACGAGAGTAAGGGAGAGTTTATCGCGCGGATGGACGACGACGATTGGGCCTTCGAAAACCGGTTTGAAAAGCAAGTCGCGTTTTTGAACGAACATCCCGAGTATGCGTTTGTCGGTACGAACGCGATTGTCTTCGATGGCGAAAAAGATTTAGTAACTATGCGCAAGCCGGAAAAACCGACATTGCGTCATTTTGTGAAGGGGTCGCCTTATTTGCATCCGTCGGTTATGTTTCGACGCGACGCAATTTTTGCCGTCGAGGGGTATAGTCGAGAGCCTTATGCGTTAGGGCGAGCGCAGGATTACGAGCTTTTTATGCGGATGGCGGGCGCCGGTTTGCACGGTTGTAATATGCAAGAACCGTTGATGAAATATTTTTATCGACAGGCGGTTACGCAAAAAAAGCGTTCGTTTAAAACCGTTCGAGATGGAATGAAAATTCGTTGGTATGGCTATCGGCGGATGAAAGCGAAACCTTGGCATTACGCCTTTGTTTTTCTTCCGGTTTATGTTTACGTCAAACATGAAATTATACGACGTTTGCGTAAGAACGGTTAACCTTGCGAAGTTGGACGCCTTGTAAGAGAAGCGTATGAGACGAATAGCGTTTACAATTGGAGTGATGGGGAACGGCGGCGCCGAACGGGTGATTGCCGCTTTGGCGAACGAATGGGCGGCGCAAGATTGTAAGGTGCGTATTATCACCATTTACGGAACGCGCCAGGATTACGCGCTGGCGCCGGAGGTGGAGGTTTGCCCGATCGTTTGCCGAAATAAGATCAAGACGTTGCGACCGCTCGAACGTTTGCGCGCGATTCGGCGTTCGCTGGTCGAGTTTCAGCCGGACGTCGTCGTTTCGTTTTTAGCCGACGTGAATATTCACACGATTTTAGCGTGTCGAAGTCTCCCGTTTCCGTTAATCGTTAGCGAACGCAACGATCCGCGTAATATTCCGCGACAAAAATGGATGCGCAAGTGGCGCGATAAGCTATATAATCGAACGCAAGGTTTGGTTTTCCAAACGAACGAAGCGGCGGAATATTTTACGCCGTATATCAAGAAAAAAATTCCGAGCGCGATCATCCCGAACCCAATTACCGACGGTCTGCCTTGGCGAACGCCGGAACCGACGAATCGCCGGTTGATTACCGCTTGTCGGTTAAATCCGCAAAAGAATTTGAAAATGATGATCGACGCGGTGGGCGACGTCTTGGCGACCGGTCGCGAGTGCGTCTTGGATATTTTCGGCGACGGCCCGTTGCGCGGTGAATTGCAGGGATATATCGACGCCAAGGGGTTGGGCGAACAAATCAAATTGCGCGGCTTTTCTCGAAACATTCACGATGAAATGACGAAATCCGCCGCGTTTGTTATTTCGTCCGATTACGAAGGAATTTCCAATTCGATGCTGGAAGCCTTGGCGATCGGACTTCCAACGATCGCGACCGATTGCCCGGTTGGCGGCGCGCGAATGTTTATTGAAGACGGCGTCAACGGACGACTGACTCCGGTCGGGGATCGCGGCGCCTTGAAAAACGCCTTGATCGACCTTCTCGACCGCCGCGACGAAGCGGAACGGATGGCGCAAAACGCGACCAAGATACGGGAAAAGTTGGACGTGAAAAAAATTGTCCAAATGTGGAGCGACTTTATTAGTACGGCGAGCGCCAGATGACCAACGCGGCAAAGTTACACCTTAGTTTTTTCTTGACGATCTGCCTATTGGCGTATATGACGGCGTGCTATTTCTTTATGGAACGCTTGCCGGCGTTGATCCATTGGGCGGGGTATCTGATTTTCGCGTACGGCGTTACGACTTGGAAGTTGAAAATGGATTCCAAGTGGTTTTCGCCGTACACAATTTTCTTTTTATTCTTTGTCCTCTTCAATTATGGACAGCCGTTAATGTGGGCGTTGAATATTCACCAAGAACGTGAAATCGGTTCGGGCCCATTGTTTTTCGTTTCCGGGTATACGCCGACGACGCAAGATTTAGTCGCGACGGAGTGGTACGTTTGCTTAGGGATGTTGGCGTTTCATTTTGGCGCCCTTTTCTTTGCGCGCAATAACGCGGCGCTGATTGAGAAAATGTCGCTTGCGGCGCCGAGCGAAGAAAAAATAGAAGCCGCATATATCGCGATGCGTAAAATTGGCGGCGCGATTTTGTTTTTGTTAACGCCGATAGCGTTATATTCAAGATGCCAGGAAGTCGTGATCGCGCGCGCTTACGGTTATTCCGCGCTTTACTACGGGGAAAACGCTACTCAGGGCGGGTATCTACAAATTGTAATGTTCCTGTTTTTTCCCGCGATGGTCGCGTATTTGATCGGAAGTAGATATTCGAAACGCGCGCAAAGAATTGTTTACGGAATTTTTGGCGCCTATGCGATGTTGGGCGTATTATCGGGCGACCGCGGCGGCTGGATTTACTCGCTTGTGATTCTCGTTTGGTTGCACGGTGTTTATAATAAGACGTCGTGGCGAAAATACGCGATCTATTTAACGGTCGCGTTTATCGGCGTTCACTTATTAAGCGTGGTTACCGCCGCGCGTAACACCGGGTTTGTTATTACCGGCGAAGCGATCGAGGAAGCGTTTTTGGGCGAGCGGTCGCCGATAGTCGGCGCGATTTACGAAATGGGCGGCTCGATGGGGATTATTACTTATTTCTTAAATCGCGGCGAGGGAATTTATCCGTATGGCAACACTTATTTGACGTCGATTTTAGGCGTCGTGTCGGCGCGCGCTCTTTCGTTGTTTGGATTGAAACAAGTGGCGCTCTCCGGTTGGTTTTCGCAGGACTATCTAGGAATTAACTGGGGAACCGGGTTTTCAATGTTGGGCGAAGCCTTCGTCAACGGCGGATATTACGGCGGATTGTTTTATATGTTCGTCATAGGCGCCTTTATTGGGAAGCTCTTGCAATTTGCGTCTAACACGTTGTTAGCTACAACTGCGCCGTTGAAATTTTTTATATCCGTGGCCGGGTTGAACGTTGTGGTTGGGTTTGCGAGAAACCATTCCTTCTTGGTATTAAAAAATTTATTATACGGCGTGGGTTTGATTGCGTTTGCCGTTTGGTATATTACAAGAAAAAGACGATAACCGTTAACGTCTGCGGAATGTGTTTGAAAGGACGTCGCGTATGTTGAAAAAAATCGTAAAATTTATTATCGACCCGCGTTTTCGTATCGCCGTATTGGCTTCGCGCGGTTATTTAAATAAAACGTCGGATTGTAAGTATTTAAAATTGAGATTTTACGAGCGGATGGGGAAAAAGCTAAACCTCGAAAATCCGCAAACGTTTAGCGAAAAGCTACAATGGTTGAAGTTGTACGATCGCAAGCCGATTTATACGACGATGGTCGACAAACACGCGGTAAAAGAGTACGTTGCGGAGCGTATTGGCGAGGATTATATTATTCCAACGCTCGGCGTTTGGGATAATTTCGACGAAATTGACTTTGACGCGTTGCCTGAACGGTTTGTTCTGAAGTGTACGCACGACAGCGGCGGACTTGTGATTTGTCGCGATAAAGATAAATTGGACAAAGAGGCGGCGAAGGCTAAGCTTAACAAAAGTTTGAAGCAAAACTTCTATTATCATACGCGAGAATGGCCCTATAAAAACGTTAAACCGCGCGTTATCGCCGAACAATATATGGCGGACTCTACTAAAAACCAAGACTTGCTTGATTACAAGTTTATGTGTTTTAACGGCGAGGTTAAATGTAGTTTTGTTTGCTCGGATCGTTTTAGCGAGAAGGAATTACATGTTACGTTTTTTGATAGAGAATGGCGGATAATGCCCTTTGAGAGGAAGTATCCAAGACGTCGCGAAGGATTTCCAAAACCATTAAATTATAATAAGATGCTCAAATTGGCTGAGAAACTTAGCGTAGGAATTCCTTTTTTACGCGTCGATTTTTATGAAGTCGACGGTAAAATCTATTTTGGCGAATTAACATTTTTCCCAGGTAGCGGAATGGAAAAGTTTTCGCCCGAGGAATGGGATTACACGTTGGGTAGCTGGATTCAACTTCCGGAAAAGACGTGTTGAAAGGAAGCGCGATGTCTAAAATCATCATTGGCGCCGACCTCGTGCCGACGCAATCGAACGCGGAACTCTTCGCCGCCGGCGACGCGGAAACCCTTGTCGGAACCGAGTTACGTAAAATTCTCGCCGACGCCGACTATCGGATTTTCAACCTAGAAACGCCGCTTGCCGACGTCGAGTCGCCGATCGCGAAGTGCGGGCCGAATTTGATCGCGCCGACCTCGACGATTCAGGGGTATAAGGCGATCGGCGCCGATATTCTGACGCTCGCGAACAACCACATTCTCGACCACGGCGTTCAAGCGCTCGATTCGACGCGCCGACTCTTGAAAGAAAACGGAATCGCGTTTTTCGGCGTCGGGGACGCGCCGCGAGAGGCCGCCGAGCCTTACGTTTTCGAGTGCGCCGGCAAAAAAATCGGACTCTACGCCTGCGCCGAACACGAATTTTCGATCGTAACCGAGAAAACGCCGGGCGCGAACCCGTTCGAACCGTTGGAGTCGTTGGAGCACGTCGCGGCGTTGAAGGCGCGATGCGATTTTGTCGTCGTTTTGTATCACGGCGGCAAGGAGCATTATCGTTATCCGTCGCCAAATCTTCGCAAAGTTTGCCGCAAACTGGTCGAAAAAGGCGCGGATTTGGTCGTTTGCCAACACAGCCACTGCGTCGGTTGCGAAGAAAAATATTGCGACGGCACGATCGTTTACGGTCAGGGCAACTTCCTTTTCGACCGTTGCGACAACGAGTTTTGGGGAACCGGGCTCTTGGTCGCGCTCGACGCCGACTTTAACGTTTCGTATATTCCGTTGGCTAAAGACGGCAATAAAGTAAGATTAGCGCAAGGGGAACAAGCGAAAGAGATTCTCGACGGTTTCCAAGCGCGAAGTCGCGAAATTACGGTCGACGGCGCCGTCGAAGCGAAATACGCGGAGCTGGCGAAAAAAGTTTGCGACGCTTACCTCGCTCGCGTTTCGGCGACGCGTTTTACTTTTTTCTTCCGCGTGTTGAATAAGTTGACCGGCGGACGTTGGGCGCGTCGCGCAAGAAAACGACGCTTTACCGTCAAAGCGCTCCTCGGAATGCAAAATTACGTCGAATGCGAAGCGCATCGCGAGCTGTTGTCGAGCGTGATCGTTAACGCGTTGAATTCCGAAAAATAAACGCAACGTTAATTTGAATGAAACGATAATGCAAAACGAGAACGAAACGCCAAAATCGAACGAACTGAACAAGAAAATCGCGCGCGCGACGAAGTGGTCGAGCGTTACGGAGTTGGCAACGAAATTAATTTCGCCGTTGGTCGCGATGGTTTTGGCGCGTCTTTTGGCGCCGGAGGCGTTCGGCGTCGTCGCGACGATCACGATGGTGATCAGTTTCGCGGAGATTTTCACCGACGCCGGGTTCCAAAAGTATTTGATTCAACACGAATACAAGGATAAAAAGGAACTCGACCAAAGCACGAACGTCGCGTTTTGGACAAACTTTGGCGTTTCGCTTCTCATTTGCTTCGGCATTTTTCTGTTTCGACACGATATCGCCAAGGCGGTGGGGAGTCCGGAACTTGGGAATTCGTTGAGCGTCGCGTCGCTCTTGATAATCGTCGCGGCGTTCTCGAGTATTCAAATGGCGCGATACCGCCGAGCGTTCGACTTTAAAACGCTCTTTTACGCCCGGATTATCGGCGCGTTGATACCGGTTTTCGTTACGATACCGTTGGCGGTTTGGTTGCGCAACTATTGGGCTCTCCTTATTGGAACGATGGTTGGGCAAACCTTTACCGCCGCGTTTTTGACGATAAAATCGGAGTGGAAACCGGCGTTCTATTATAGTTTCCGGCAACTAAAAGAAATGTTCGCGTTTAGCATGTGGACGCTTTTAGAAAGTATTTCAATTTGGCTGACCGGATACGTCGATATTTTTATCGTTGGAACGTATTTAAACGATTACTATCTCGGGCTGTATCGAACCTCGATCGTAACGGTCGGCGCGTATATGGCGATTATTACGGGCGCGGCGTCGCCGGTTTTATTCGCGGCGCTTTCTCGTTGTCAAAATAACGAGCAAGAGTTTAAAAATACCTATAACCTTTTTCAGCGGACGACCGCGGTTTTGGTCGTTCCGATGGGGATTGGCGTTTATCTTTTTAGCGATTTTGTAACGCGCGTTTTATTGGGCGATCAGTGGTTGGAGGCGAGTGAGTTTATTGGATTATGGGGGCTGACGAGCGCTTTTTTAATTTTGTTTTCGCATTTTTCGAGCGAAGTTTTTAGGAGTAAGGGCAATCCTAAGATTTCGCTTTGCGTTCAACTATTGCATTTAATTTTTATTGCGCCGACGATGTTAGCGACGATCAATTTCGGATTTGAAACGTTATATACGGCGCGCGCGCTGATTCGCATTCAGTTGTTGGCTAGCGCGGTCTTTTTTGTCTGTTGGCTGTATAAATTTCGCTTGTCGGATATGCTCAAAAACATCGCGCCGGCGACGGTTTCGGCGTTGGTTATGGGCGCGGTCGGCTGGGGATGCCTAGCGATTAGCGAACATATGCTCTGGCAGTGCGTCGCGATCGCGATTTGCGTCGTCGTTTACTTCGCGACGTTGTTTACGTGTTTCCCGAAAATTCGACGCGAAGTTTTTGAAACGCGGTACGGCAAGAAAATCGTCGCACGACTCGACGCGGTCGGAGGACGTTTTCTTCGACTTCTTCGGCGGTCGGCGTAACGAACCGCGCGACGAGCCGCCGCTTCAACTTGCAATGCCAAAAGGCGGAATTAGCGAAACGATCCGCGGTTGCGCTGGCGTAGTTCGACATCGCGTCGTTGATTTTGAGAAAGCGCATATAAGAAACGCCCTTCGATTTTGGGAACGGTCGACGTTCGCGGAGTCGAGGGGCGTTTGGCGTTGCGGAACGACGCCGCCGGGAGGACGGGCGTTAAATTTCGTCGCGTCGAAAGCGGGAGAGCGGCGTCGGCGAGGAAATTAAAGACGACGGCGTCGCGGATTAACGAGAAAAACGACGTTAAACGGTTTGAAACCGGGCGTACAAAACGCGACGTTAAACGGTTTGAAACCGGGCGTACAAAACGCGGCGTTAAACGGTTTGAGACCGGGCGTACAAAACGCGGCGTTAAACGGTTTGAAACCGGGCGTACAAAACGCGACGTTAGACGGAGGCGCGGAAAATCGTCGGGCGGAAATTGTCGAAAACGTCGTCAATCGTTGATAATTGTTTTGCGTTCCCAAAGCGCGGTCGCGATTCTTTGGAGCGTCTCTTTCGGGACGGCGGTGAAGCCGCGGTACGAGACTTCCGCTTGGATTTTTTGAAGAATCTTCGCGTCCAAGGGAGGCGCTTCGCCAAAACCGCGAACAACCCGCGTCGCGGTTTTGCCGTAATACGCCGACGACGGAACGCCTTGCGCGACAAACGTTTCGCCGATCGCGTAATACGCGGCCAACGCGGCGACCGTTCGCTCGATCTCCGACGCCGATTTCGCCGGGCCCGGCCAGTCGTAATCCCAACGCAAACGCCAACGCTTCAGCGCGCCGCTCTCTTCGCCGATAAAAAAACTCGAACCGACAAAGTCGAGCGCCGTCGACGTAATCGGAGATTCGCCGCTCGAAAGCGTTCGCGCCTCCGCGTCGGCGAGTAAGTTCCAAACCCGCGCCGTTCCGTCTTTTCCGTTCGAAACAAGCCAATCGGAGTCGGCGAAAAAGCGAACGCCGCGAACGCCGCCAAGGTGCCCCGGGAGAACGCGGCGCGTTTTGCCGGTCGCGTCCGTTAGGTCGACGACGTAAATTTTGCCGTTGTCGCAACCCGCCGCCAAGAGGCGCGAATCGCAGGAAAGATCGACCGCCGCGATCGAAGCCGGGAAGTCGGCGATTTCGCGCAACGGCGTTTCGCGGCGACCCGTCCAGATACGGACGGCGCCGTCGTCGCAAGCCGTCGCAAAATAACGACCGTCGCGGCTAAAACGGAACGAACGCGCCGTTCCGGAACCGACTTGAACCCGGAAAACCGCTTCGTTCGTCGCGGCGTCCCAAAGCGTAACGGCCCCGAATTCCGTCGCCGTCGCGAGCGTCCGACCGTCCGGCGCAAACTCGAGTTGCGAAACGCCCTTCACCCGTTCCGGCAAAGAACGCAAACGGCGGCCCGTCGCAAGATCCCAAAGATAAACGACTTGATCCCAACCGCCGGACGCGAGGTAACGGTCGTTAGGCGAAAGCGCGAGCGCGCGAATCCAGTCGACGTGCCCGTCGAGTTCGAGAAGATTTTTCCAAGCGCTCGGCGAATCGGCGTTCGAGTCGGCGGCGTCGACCGGACGCCCCCAAAGACGAATCGCGCGGTCTTTGCCGGCGGAAACGGCGAACGAACCGTTCCAAGACGTAGCAAGCGCGGAAAGCGGCCCTTCGTGCGCGTCGAGACGGAGCGTCTGCGCCGCGTCGTCGAGGCGAACTCGGCGAGCGCGGCGTTCGAGGAGGTTTTCGAACGTCGAACGAACCGTTTCCCAACCGTCGATTTGGCGGGCGTCGCGGTACGCGGCGACGATTTTGGCGACGTCGCCCCGAGAACCGGCTTTGCGCGCGGCCGCGACCGTCGCGTCGAGCCGCGCTTGACGTTCGCCGAGTTCCTCCGAGGAGTCGACAAGGCAAAGAAGACGCGGCGCTCGGAGTTTGTCGGCGTTTCCGCAAAGGAGTCCGACGCGCCAATATTGGAAAATCGTTCCTTTAACAAGCGACGCGACGAAGCGGAGGCGCGGATCGAACCAAAGCGCTTCGACGGCGCCGGAGAGGCCGCGGAACGTTCGGATTTGTCGACCGCGTTCGACGTCCCAAACGCGGATTCGGGCGTCGTCGCCGCCGGTCGCGACCCAATGTCCGTCGGCGGAAACGGCGAACGCCGTCAACGTTTGACCGTCGCCGGGAAGTCGACGCAACTCCTGTTTCGACGCGGCTTCGTAAACGACGACGTCGTTCGCGTCGGGCGCGAAAATAAGAGCGACTTTCGTCGCGGCGGGCGTTTTTTCGTCGGACGCCGGTTCGCCGTCTGGGGGTTCGGGGGACGGCGCGTCGGCGTTTCGCGTCGGGATTTCGAGTTTGATTTCTTGCGGTTCGAGCGATCCCCAAGTCGCGACCGGTTCGAAACGGAGTTCGCGAAGAGAGGAGCGCGTTCCGGACGCCGGAACGATCGAGCGAACGCCGGGTTCGGGGCGAAACAGGTTCCAACGATAGTCGTCGCTAACGGCGACGGGACTCGCGGCGTCGACGACGGAAGCGGTTTCGCGCGCCGTTTTGACGAAGGTCGCTTGCGGCTCGCCGGTTTTGGCGCTCAAAACGAGGAAGTTTTCGTCGCCGGACGGAACGAGGAGGCGGGAACCGTCGACGGCGGCGTA
>JAZQAP010000633.1:0-7441 GCA_045545275.1 Thermoguttaceae bacterium
ACGACATGGCTACGATCCGACTTAGGACGTCGCGCCTTGAACGAGAATCGGCAAACGCCGTTTCGTCGACGTTCGCCGAACGTAAGAGTTGAAAACGCGACGTTTGAGCGTGAAGCGTCAAACGAGAAGGGGAAGGGCGCCGCGTCGACCGGATTCCGGAGAAAACGGTCGGCGCGGTTAACCCTTGCGAACGTTGGCGTTAAACGATCATTCGACCGTAATTTCGACGACCAACGCGGAGTACGACGGCGCTTCGACGACGATCTTGCCGTCGACGATCTTCGCTTCGACCGAGCGCGGAGCGATACGGTCGGCGGCGCCAATGTCGTTGCGTTGACGCAACTTAGCTTTCGCGTCGGCGGCTTCCGGCGAAACGACCGTCGCTTTGACGGCTTTCGCTTTCGCGTCGGCGAGGGCGACGCGGTATTCGACGTCGGTTTCGCGGTTGTTGACGGCCTTGAAATACAACGTTTTACCGTCTTCCGACTTCGTCGCGACGGCGTTGATAACCGGCGTTTTGCCGTTCATATCGGCGACGTCCGATTTCAGCTCGACGCGGTTCGGAGCGTAAGATTCGCGCCAAAGTTTCATCACGACGTAGTTCGGCGCCGGGAACCATTGGTCGGCGTCGAAGTTGACGAACGCGTTGTCCCAAGCGTCCGCCGAAACGTGCCGCAGGAAGAGGGCCGGGGCCGCGATTTCCAGCGTGTCGCCGACGCGTTCGAAGCAGTTCAAAATCCCGCCCGCGTGCAGGCCGGTGCGCCAGTCGGTCGATTGCGCGTTCCATTCGGAATCGAACATCTTAATCGCTTTATTCGGCGACTTAGCGATCATGTCGCGACGCGATTCGAAGAAATATTGGTTTTCCCAAGGATTCTTAACGAAGCCGTTCGGGTCGTCGTAACGGTGCGTCGACAGGTAGTCGAAATACTCGCCGGCGCCGTTCAGAATCGCGGAGTCCCAAGCGTCGCGGTCGCCCATCCAGGAACCGCAAGCAATCACCTTGACGTTCGGGTCGATCGCCTTCCAACGCGGGACGAGTTCCTTGATGATCGAGATATAACGTTGCGCCGGGGTGTCGGAGCCGCGAACTTCGTTGTCGATTTCCCAATATTTGACGCCGTAAGGCTCCGGATGACCGTTCTTAGCGCGGACGGCGCCCCATTTCGAGGTCGCCGGGCCGTTGCAGTATTCGAACCAGTCGACCGCCTCTTGAATCCAGTCGACGCCGTTCACCGACGGGCCGACCGCGTCCGTCCATTGCTTCGTGCCGACGTTGACGACCATAATCGGTTCCGCGCCGACTTCGCGACAGAATGTAATAAACTCGTCGAGCCCGAACGAGTTGACGTCGACGTCGTTCCAAAGTTCGAGCGGATACGACACGCGGTCGTCTTGCGGGCCGATCCCGGATTTCCAACGGTAAGCCGACGCGTAACAGCCGCCCGGCCAACGAATTAGCTTCGGTTGGATTTCTTTAATCGCGTTGAGCAGGTCGGGGCGGAAGCCTTTCGAATTTTTGGCCCAAGAGCGGGGGAAAACCGAGATTTGGTCGACGTCGAGCGACGCGCCGTCGTTCGGAGCGAGCGTCAACTTGATCGACCCGGCGTCGGTCGTCGCGGGCGCTTTGAATTCGCCGACGTACTTGACCCAACCGTCTTTAGCGTCGACCGCGAACGCTTTTTCGGACGCCGTTGCGCCCTCTTTGACCGCGGAGGCGAAGGTCGCTTTCCCGGCGCCGCGAGCCCAGAAGGAGTAGTCGTAAGTTTCGCCTTCTTGGAACGCGAAATTCGGTTGCGAAATCGCGCCTAACCCGTTAAAACGGACGTATTTCGCGCTGTTGCGAGCGTCGCCGGTTTTGCGTTCGGCGTCGCCTTCGACTTTCCAGAAACGAACGTCGACTTTAGCGTTTTTGAGCGCGACCGGTTTTTCGGAAGTCGAGTCGTACAGCGTTTTACGGTTCATATCGCGAACCAAAACCGTCCCGAACTCGGCGCGAGTTCCCCAAGTCCCGACGCCGACGCAACCCGATTTCGGCGCGTCGTCGGCGAAGTCGGCGACTTCGAGAACTAACTCTTGGTCCATAAAGACTTTAATGTTGGCGCCGACGACTTGAACGCGGAAGTCGTAAATCCGCCCGTTTTCAATCGCCGGGAACGGTTTGCGCTCGCCGACCGTAACGCGGCGACCGTTCGTCGCGGGCGTTTCCTTTTCGATCGCGATGAACTTGTTTTCCCAACCGCCGACGTTGACCCAGTAATAGCTCGACTGATCGGGCGCGGCGCGGAACATAATGAGGAAGCCTTCGGAACCGTCTATTTTTCGGGCGGTTACGCGAATATCGTAATCGGTCCAAGGGGCGTCGCCTTGCAGTTCGGCGCCGAGGAGCAGGCGGCGGTCGTTCGCGCGGGAGTCCTGCTTGATAACGCCGTCGGCCCAGCTCCAGCTTTGGTCGGTTCCGGCCTCGAGGGAGCGGTTCCAAACGAGTTCGCCCCAAAGACCGCCGTTGCAGGAGTTGTAAATGTGTTCGAGGAAGTGCGAGTAAACTTTTTCGTCGATTTTATTGACGACGTTTTGCGAAACGATCGTCGCGTCGACCGGGTCGGCGGCGAAGAGGGACGGCGCCCCCAACGAAGCGGCGGCGAGGGCGAGCGCGGCGCCCGACGTTTTGAGCGAGTTGAACGGTCGTCCGAAAACGAACGAACGGAGCGAAGGTCGCGACATAAAAATCTCCCGCGTCCGTCGAGCGGCAGACTCGGCGGAACGTTGCGTTAAAATAAGAAGACTTTGCGGAAAGCGCCGAATAAACGGCCGTTCCAACGGCGGAACATTTTAATCTTAACAAAAGCGGCGTCGATTTTCAAGCGGCGCGGCGCGATTTTTCGAAAATTAACGTTTTTTTTCGACCGCCGCGACCGACTTCGGCGAAACGAGCGGGCGGGAAACGTCGGAAAAGGGAAAAATCGTCGAAAAATCGGGACGCGCCGGATAAAACGTCTCGACGTCGGGAAATTTTGGGGTAAAATAACTTAATATGCGCCTATTTTTTTGCGTTTCTCGCCCGATTTTACCGGTCGCGCCGGTTTTGACGACAGGCCAAGCGGACGGCAAACGAGGCGAAGAAGGGCGGCGGAAAACGCCCCGAAGGCAAGCGAAAAACGGGCCCTATAGTAATAAGGACAAAATCGCGTTCGACTTTTTTGCGTCGGCGCGCTTTAAATAACGGTATTTTAACGGATTGCGAGCGAAAAACGGCGAGGCGGCCCGCGTTCGACGGCGAGAAACGTCGGGAGCGGAAAATCGGCTCGACGCTTAACGCTCGACGGCGCCTCGAACGACGCCGCGTTTTTCGGTCGACGCAAGTCGGCTTGTTAGAAAGGTTACGCAATGTACGATAAATGGCTTTCCGATCGTTCGCGCAAGTTCGATTCGTCCGGCATCCGCAAGGTTTTCGACCTCGGCGCCAAGCTGGAAAACCCGATCAACCTCTCCATCGGCCAACCGGACTTCGATATGCCGCAACCGTCGAAAGACGCCGCGATCGAAGCGATCAACGCCGGTAAAAGCGGTTACACGCCGACGCAAGGCGTTAAACCGTTGATCGACCGCCTCCAAGCGAACGTCGACGCCGAATATAACGACCCGAACCGCAAGGTTTTCGTTACCAGCGGGACGAGCGGCGGGCTCCTCTTGGCCGCGTTGTCGTTCGTCAACCCCGGCGACGAAGTGATTCTCTTCGACCCGTATTTCGTTATGTACGAGTCGCTGGTGAAGATGGTCGGCGCGACGCCGGTTTGCATCGACACGTATCCCGATTTCAAGTACGACCTCGACAAAGTCGCCGCCGCGATCACGCCGAAAACGAAGATGATTATCTTCAACTCCCCGGCGAACCCGACCGGCGTCGTCGCGACCCGCGAAGAAGTCGAAGGTATCGCTAAGTTGGCCGCCGACAACGAGATTCTGCTCGTCAGCGACGAAATTTACCGCTGCTTCTCGCACGGCGCGTTCACCTCTCCGGCGCAATTCAACCCGCATACGCTCGTTTTGGACGGGTTCAGCAAGTCGCACGGGATGCCCGGTTGGCGCGTCGGTTTCGCGCACGGCCCGGCGGAACTGATTCAAACGATGCTGAAATTCCAACAATACACGTTTGTCTGCGCGCCGCACGCCGCTCAATGGGCCGCGCTTAAGTCGCTCGACGTCGATATTTCGGAACACGTCGAAGCGTTCCGCCGCAAGCGCGATATGCTGATCGAAGGCCTCTCCGACCTTTACGACCTCGGCAACCCGGTCGGCGCGTTCTATATGTTCCCGAAAGCGCCTTGGGGAACCGCTTCCGAGTTCGTCGAAAAGGCGATCACGAAGTACAAGACGCTCGTTATCCCGGGGAACGTTTTCAGCCGTCGCGACGAATGCTTCCGCCTCTCTTACGCCGCGAGCGTCGAGACGATCGAACGCGGTATCGACGCGTTGCGCAAGTTGGCGAAAGACCCGAACTGACGCTTTTTTCGACGTTAAAAAACGAAACGAACGCGGAACCGGGCGGCTCTTAACCCGTTGAACGACGGCGTTTAAGGGTGGGCGTAAAGCGGTTCCGCGCTTCGGCGTTTTTAAAATTTTTCGACGCGCTTTTCAAGCTCGGCGGTCGCGGCGACTTCCGGGCCGTTCGGCGTTTCTTGCGGCGATTCGAAAGCGCGTTTTGACCGGCGATTACCTTGAAAGGAGACGCGAACGATGCGAAAAGAACGAAACTTGAAACGGGAAACGCGGAACCGTCGGGCGGCGATAAGTCTTTTGAGCGCGGCGCTTGCGTTGAGCGTCGGAACGGCGTTCGCGGCGGCGCCGTCGTCGACGTTGGTCGGCGATTGGCGCGTCGAAACGGAGATCGCCGACGGAAAGACGGTCGCTTTCGACGTCGCGCCGACGAGTTGGAAGACGGTCGTCGACGAGAAATACGACGCCTTGCCGACGTTCAATCCGAGCGCCGCCAATTGGGCGCGGGGTCAAGTTTTGAACGCCGTCGACGCTTGCGAGTGCGCCGTCGCGTTCGCGCTCGACCCGGCTTCGGTCGTCGTTAAGTTGGCGGCGACCGGCGAAACGCTGGAGCGCGGGAAAGATTATCAGTTCGACGACGCTTGGTCGGCGCTCGGGCGGCTCGACGGCGGGAAGATTGACGCAAACGCCGCCGTTTTAATCAGTTACCGTTGCGTCGAGTCGCGAATCGACTCGCTTGTTTTGAACGCCGACGGCTCGACGGAACTCCTTAAGGGCGAACCGCGCGTCCTTTCGCCGCAACCGCCGACCCTCAAAGCGGGGCAAAAGCGGCTCGTTAATATTTACGCGACCGGCCAAATCGACAAACTCGGCCCGGCGAACGTTTTCCCGATCGACGAAGCGTTCGCGGAAGCGAACCCGGGCGACGTCGACGCGTTTGTTTCCGGCGTCGCGAAGTTTAACGCCGACCCGGCGAACGGCGTTCCGTCGGTTCCGAGCGTCTCCGACGTCGGCGCGGCGAAGCGTTATCTCCCGAAAACTTGGGGGAAACTGACGTCCGGCGAAGAACTCCGCATTCTCGCTTGGGGCGACAGCGTTACCGCCTGCGGATACATTCCGGACGAATGCCGTTGGCAAATTCGGTTCGTCGAGCGACTCCGCAAACTCTTCCCGCAAGCGAAGATAACGCTTCTCACCGAGGCCTGGGGCGGGCGCAGCAGCGACTCGTACCGCAACGAACCGCCGGGGAGCGCGAAGAATTACGCCGAAAAGGTTTTGGCGCTCAAGCCGGACTTGATTATTTCCGAGTTTGTCAACGACGCGTATATGAACGAGGAGACGGTCGCGCGGCGATACGGCGAAATGCGCCAAGACTTCGAAAATATCGGCGCCGAGTGGGTGATTATGGGGCCGCATTACGTCCGCCCGGACTGGATGGGGCTGACGTCGGAACGCAACTGCGACGACGACCCGCGCCAACTAACCCGCGGACTGCGCAACTTCTGCGCCGACAACGAGATACCGTTCGCCGACGCGCCGACTCTTTACGGCAAACTGCATCGCGCGGGCGTCCCGTATTTGACGCTGATGACGAACAACATCAACCACCCTGACGCGTTCGGAATGGAGCTGTTCGCGATCGCCGCCGCGCGACTTTTTGAAGTCGGCGAGACGGCGGAAGCGTCGGAAACAAAATAACGGCGCGACGTTAACGCAAGCGGCGACGGCGGTTTACGGCGCGTCGCTTGATTGCGGAGAAAACGAAAAAAGCGAGTCGGCGGCAAAGGTCGGCTCGCTTTTTTTGTCGACGGGGCGCGGTTGGGCGGCGGGAGGTCGATTGGCGGCTGGAAGTGGTTTAGCCGCGGAACGTTATTGGCGACTAAACGTCGTTTACGGCGGAACGTTATTTGGCGACCGAAACGGCGGGCGTCGCTCTTTCCGCCGTCAGCCGCTCGAAACCGCGTCGGCGACCCAAGAAGTAACCGGCGAAAAGGACGATTCCCGCGACCGTCCAAGAAAGCGGGTACGAGACGAAAATCGTTTCGAGCGACGGACGCGTCGGAAAAACGAACGTAATCCAAACGACGCGCAAAACGCAAACGCTGAAGAAAATCGCCAACGTCGGGAAAAGGGAGTAACCCAAGCCGCGCAAGGCGTTGCCGCAAACGTCCATCGCGCCGCAGAGGATGTACGTCGACGCGAGAATGACGACGCGAATTTCTCCGGCGCGAATCGCCGCTTCGTCCGGAGTGAAAACGCCGAGCAGTTCGCGACGGAAGAGGAGCGCGCCGCCGCCGAGAAGGAGGCAGGCGATAACGTCCAATAAAACGCAAAGCGCGACCGCCCGCTTGACCCGCGCATACGAACCGGCGCCGACGTTTTGGCTGACCGACGTCGTCGACGCGTTCGCGATCGCGTTTTGAGCGACGAAAATTAACGATTCGAGCTGCAAACCGGCCGCCGCGCCCGCCATCGCCGTCGCGCCAAGCGTGTTGATCGCCCCTTGAACGACGACGTTCGAAAAGCTGAACATCGAACCTTGGATTCCCGCCGGGATTCCGATGTAAAGCAAGGAACCCAAACGCTTGCGGTCGATTCGAAGGTCGCGATAATTAAAGCGGTACGCGGCGTCCGAACGAGCCAAAAAACGGAGCGTCAAAACGCAAGAAACGACCGACGCGCCGACCGTCGCGATTCCGACGCCCGCGACGCCCCAACCGAAAAAGACGACGAAAATGAAGTTGAGAACGACGTTCAAAATCCCGGCGACCGTCAAATAATAAAGAGGGCGCCGCGCGTCGCCGACCGCTCGCAACACCGCCGCCGCGCAGTTGTAAAGCGCAAGGGCGGGAAAACCGGCGAAGTAAATTTGCAAATAAAGCGTCGCTAAGGGCAAAACGTCGTCCGGCGTTTCCATTAGTCGCAAAATCGGCGCGGAAAAGAC
>JAZQAP010000634.1:0-2119 GCA_045545275.1 Thermoguttaceae bacterium
TCAACAACTCGACGCGTCTTTTTTTATCCGTTTACCCGCTTCCCCGCCCGTCGTTGGGCTAAAACGTTTGCGACCAACGGGAGCCGAAACCGAGTTCGAGCGGTAGCTCGGGCCCGGAGCGCCCGGCGGCGCCGACCAACGAAGCGAAGAAAAGGAACTCGCGCGGTAGCGCGGGTAAAACCGCCCTCGGCGGGCGCCGAACCTTGCGATTCGACGCGTTTTTTCGGTTCAAACCGTTTCGGCTTCCCGTCTCCGCCGTTTTTCCCCGCGCCGTTGGGCTAAAAAGTTAGCGACCAACGGGAGCGAAGAAAACGAACTCGCGCGGTAGCGCGGGCCCGGAGCGCCCGGCGGCGCCGAGCGGTAGCTCGGGCCCGGAGTCGCGCGGTCGCGACCGGCGGTCAGGAGCTGGATTTGCGGGATTCGCTGAACGGGACGTTGACTTTTTCGCCGACGTCGACGGTCTTTTCGACGCCGCCCGGAGCGACCGTGATCGTTTCCGGCGTTTGCGCCATATCGCCGAATTTCAGGTCGACCGTGTCGGCCATTTGGTTCGCGAGTTCCGCTTGTTTCTTTTCCCATTCGGCGCGTTCCGCCGGATCGGTCGGCGCGATTTCGTCGCTCGTTTCCGGTTCGGTCGTTTTGCGGACGGTAACTTTGAACTCGCCCGCCGGAGCGCCCGGGAATTGCGCGTCGGTTTTAATTTCCGCGACGCCTTGCGCGTCCGTTTGGCCGCCCATCACGAAGCGGATTTTCAACGTCGGGTCGTTCAACATAACCGACGCGCCTTCAAGCGGTTGACCGTCTTGAATCACCGTAATTTTGACCGGATAAAGCTCCGGCAAGTCGGCCGGTTTTTTCGGGCCGCCGCAACCGACGACTAGGGTTGCGGCAACCGCGCCGAGGAGAGCGAACAATTTCGTTTTCATCGTTGTTTTAAACCTCCTCAATATTAGAGCGTATCGGTTTCGCCGCCGTTGATCGAGCCCATCGCGCCCCAGACGCCGTAAGGCGATTTGCCGCTTTTCGGGCCTTGGATGTTGCTCGTGCCGGTGATGTTCATCGAAATCGTTTCGCTAATGAAACGAACCGAACCGTCGAGCATGACCGCGTTGACGCCGCCGCTGTGGTTCGACGAAGCGGAAACGATCGCCCAAACGCTGTCGCTGGCGCCGTTCGAGCAACTCGGGCCGTTCGGCGGGAGAATCGTAACGAAGCCGCCGTTGACCGGACGACCGTCGCCGAACCAGTGCCCGCGCCAGCTGTTTTCGGAACCGCGGGACATTTCGCCCGGGTTCGTCGTGCTGCGCGCGCTGTTGTAGCAGTCCGCCGCGCTCGCCGGACGAACCGGGTAGACGCCGCCCTTAATCCCGGTGTAACCGTTCGAGGTTTGCGGGTTCGTTACCGTTTCGCTGGCCGCGATGGTGTTGCTCGTGCCGTCGGTGATCGAAGCGAGGTTTTTGAACGCGCCGGAGCCGAACGCGCCGCGACGGGAGCAGTCCCATTCGGCGGTAACGGTGTTGTACGGGTTATTTTGGCTCGCTTGGTTCGCGTCGATACAGTCGCCGTAGCAAACGACGTAGTTCGTGCGACCGCCGCCGTTAAGCCCCGGTTGCGTCGCGTTGCCGTCCGACGGGCAAAGAATGTTGTCGATGACCGCTTTGATCGCGGTCAACGGCGTGCCGTCTTTTTTCTCGGCGCCGCCTTCCCAGACGTGCGGACGACGGTCGTAAATGTCTTTGTAAATCGCTTGTTGTTCGATGTACGGGAAAATTTTGAAGGTCGCCGACCAGTTGAACGTATAGCCGTCGCCGCCGTAAGCGGAATCGCCGACGCACCAGCTTTGCGCCGCCGGCATCGCCCCGTTCGTGTCGTGATAGTTTTGAATGCCGAGGCCCCATTGCTTGAGGTTGTTCGTGCATTGCATACGACGCGCCGCTTCGCGAGCCGCTTGGACGGCCGGCAACAACAAACCGATCAAAATACCGATGATCGCGATAACGACCAACAGCTCGACGAGCGTAAAACCGCTCGCCTTAACGTTATTCTTTTTCATTGCAGCCTCTCAACGACGCGATTTCTCGCGCCTCGATATAAAAATAACGAAATTATCGCTCGAACG
>JAZQAP010000635.1:0-2612 GCA_045545275.1 Thermoguttaceae bacterium
CTTTTTATGGCGAAAAGCTACAGCGTTTTTGGGTAGCGTTTGAGCAGGTTCTGGTCGAGTTTGTCGCGGAGGTTGAAGCGGTCGATGGCCCATGTGACGCACCTCCTGGAAATGGCGACGCAGGCGAAGAAGCCCACGAGCAGGATGAAAGGAAGGACGACCGTCACAGGAATGCTCTGCTGCACTTCCTTGGAGAACCCCTGCATGAAGAAGAAGCAGCTGAAGACGAGGAAGCCCTCGATGCAAAGACCGAGGACAATGTTGAAAATTATCACGCAAATGTTGAAGAGAAGAGTCCTCTCACCTATCGTCATCGTCGCCCCCCTTTTTCTTCTCGGCTTCAAGAGGTCGCGCCGCGTTTCGTTTCCGTTTCAACGCGTTCGCTCAGCTTCGACGCCCCGCGTTAAAAACAAAAACAAAAGCCGACAACGCCGGTTCGCAACGCCTCTTGCTTCCCAACAACGCAAGAAAACGCCGCTCGACGCCGAAGCGCGGAACGCCCGAACGGACGTTTTGCCTCGCCCCTTCGGTTTCGCTCCGTCTTCGACGTTAAAGAACGCGTTAAGAAGCGCCGCCGTCAAAAAGCGACGCTTTGATTTTCATTAAATTCGCTCGAAAATCAGACGATCTCCGGAACGACGAACGGCGCGCGGTACTCGCGTTTGAGGAAGGAGTTCCCCATTTCCGCCATTTCGCCGACGAATTGGCATTTGTCGCCGTCGAACGTCATCGTCGGGCTGACTTTGACTTCCGAATCGATCATCGAAATCCCGTTCGTGCGGAGCGTCTTTTCGGCGCTCGTCAGAATGTCTTGCCAAGGTTTCCCGGCGCTCGCTCCGGCTTCGGCGACGCGGGCCGCGTCGTCGCGGGTCATCGTCTTGCCGCAACGGAACGCGATGTTCGCCAAGTTGCACCATTCGCTCGTCGCCTTCCCGATTTCAACTTCGGCGTTGAGCATCGTCGGGTCTTGCGTCAAAACGGCTTCGACGAAGTTGCGTTGGTGATCCCGTTGACCGCTGTCGCCCTTGAACGTCTTGATAACCTTGCCGTCTTTATCGAGCGCTTTGGCGCTGCCGCGTTGACCTTCGAGCGTCCCGCCTTCGCAGAACGCGACGTACCCGCTTCCCGGGCCTTGACGGTCGCCCGCCGACTTCGAGCCCTTCATCGCGAGCGTCGAAAGTCCGAGAACGACCGGGATTTCGCCCGCGTCGAAGTAAACGAAGTGAATGTTCGGCGTTTCCCCGGCGTCGTTGTAACCGGAGCGCGACCCGCCGGCGAAAACGCGTTTCGGGAAGGCGAGCGAGTCGAGCAAGACGTTGTTGCGGCAGTCGTCGAGGACGTGAACGCCCCAGTTCCCCATTTCGCCGGTGCCGGTGTTCCAGTCCCAGTGCCAGTCGTATTGGAGTTTGTCGCGGTAAATCGGGAGATCCGCCGCCGGGCCGAGCCAAAGGTTTTTGTCGACGTGTTTCGGGAACTCCATCGGCGTCGCGCGTTTGCCGATCGGGTTGCGCGGGCTGTAATGGTTGACGCGAGCGGCGAAGATTTTGCCGAGCGCTTTTTCTTCGTGCAGGAACTTTTTGATTTCCGCTTGCATTTTGTCGCTGCGTTGTTGCATCCCGACTTGGCAGACGCGCTTGTATTTGCGGGCGGCGGCGACGGTTTGGCGACCTTCCCAAATCGAGTGCGCGAGCGGTTTTTCGACGTAAACGTCTTTCCCGGCTTCCATCGCCCAAATGGCGCCGAGGCAGTGCCAATGGTCGCAAGTGGCGACGATGACGGCGTCGATATCTTTATCGTCGAGGAGGGCGCGCGGGTCGGAGAACGTTTTCGCTTTTTCGAAACGTTTTTTCGTCGATTCGACGCGGCTCGAGTCCGGGTCGCAAAGAGCGACGATATCGACTTCCGGCATCGGCGCGAACCCGCCGAGGAGTTCGTTGGCGCGACCGCCGCAGCTGATCGAACCGAGTCGGATCCGTTCGTTGGCGCCGCGAACAATTTGAGCCGGAGCCGGGAAACACGAAGCGACGCCCGCCGCGACGCCGAGACCGATGAATTGACGACGATTTAACGAAGCCATAATCTTTCCTTATTCCAATATTAGCAAAGCAAATACAAACGCCGCCCGCCGAGAAACGAACGCGCTCGACGCCGCCGAACGCTCTCGCCCGCCTCCCAAAAACGGGAAAACGCCGCTCGAACGTTCGCGCCGAATAATATATCGTCGATTTTACCAAATCGCGCGGCGGTTTTAAAGCGGCAAATCGGAAGAATCGCCAAAATTTTCAAGAAATATCGGAAAAAAAAAAACCGAACGCCCGAAACGTCGCCCGGCGGAGCCGCCGTCAAGAAAACAGTCCGGCGCCGCCGTTTTCTCAAACTTTTTTCAAAAAATCAAAGAACGTCTTTCCGCCGGCGTTTATCGGCGGTCGTATTTGCTCAAGCGTTTCGCCGACGCGTCGTATTTGCCGAGCCGTTTTCCTTCTTTCCGCTCCTCCGCTTTCCGCGCTCGTTCCGCCTTTTCCAACGCCGCGCCCCGTTCCCGCTCGACTCGTTCCCGCTCGACTCGTTCCCGCTCGACTCGTTCCCGCTCGACTCGTTCCCGTTCGACCCGT
>JAZQAP010000636.1:0-6398 GCA_045545275.1 Thermoguttaceae bacterium
CAAATCCTTTCGATCGACCGCGAAAAACGCAAGATTTCCTTGTCGATCAAGCGTTTGACCCCGGACCCGCGCGAAGAAGCGAAACGTCAACGCGACGCCGAAAGCGCCGCCGCGGAAGCCGCCGCCGACGCGCAAGCGGAAGCGGAAGCCGCCGCCGTTCGCGAACGGATTCAAAAGAAACGTCCGAAGGGCCCGCTCAAGGGCGGTCTCTCGAACGCCGGCGACAACCCGTTCGGTTTGCACTTCTAATCGAACGGCGACGCGAAGGGAAACTTGGCCCCGGTCGCCGTTTTTAAGTCGGTCGGGGGCGGAACGAGCGCTCCGGCTCAAAACGAATTTAATTTGAGTCGGTTTGCCGCTTTTCCCCGCTTCGCCTCCCCTTTTGCGCGTCTTGCCTACTTTAACGCGAAATCGCCCGGTTCCGCCGACGGTTTCGCGTTTTTTGTTTTTTGACGCGACGGCGCCGTTTCGCTGCCGTCAAATTTCCCGCGACCGTTCAAACTTTCGCGGTCTTTTTATCCCTTTACTTTTTTCCCCGCTTTGCAACCCGCAATGTCGTCCTCTTCCCCCTCCGCTTCCGACTTTTCCGCTCCGCCGTTCCGTTCGCCGGTTTACCTTGAACCGGAGAAGCTCGAACGCGCTTGCCGAATGGAGCGTTTGCGCCGTTCCGGGCCCGGCGGGCAAAACCGCAACAAAGTCGAAACGGCGGTTCGGTTTTATCATCCGGCGACCGGGCTCGTCGGCGAGGCGACCGAGCGGCGTTATCAGGGCGAAAACCGGAAAATCGCGCTCGAACGGCTCCGAATCGAAATCGCGCTGACCGTTCGCGGCCCCGTTCCGTCGCGTTTGCGCCCGTCCGCCGACGTCAAATTAGGCGTTTTGGACAATTTAGAACCGCAAAAAGACGCCGCGACCGGCGACGCCGACGTTTCGCTCCGTTGGTTCGAGCGGTTGCAAGGGGGCAAAATCCGCGTCGCGCCGTCGAGTTTCGATTACGCGATTCTCGTTTCGGAATTTTTCGACGTTTTCGAAGCGAACGACGAAAATTTGCCCGCGACCGCCGCCGCGCTCGAAACGACGGCGAGCCAAATCGTTCGCTTTTTATCGGCCGTTCCGAAATGCCTCGAAGAACCCACCCGCCGCCGAGCGCGCTTAGGCTTGTCGCGCCTCAAACCTTGACGCGATTTCGCGTCTCCGCCGTTTTTGCGCGTTTCGCCGACGCGACTTTCGCCGCCCTATTTCACCTATTCCTCCGATTTTATCAACGGCGTCCACGTTTCCCCTCGATATTTCCCGCGTTTTCGCCGCTTTCTCCGTTTTTGCAAGCGCGTCCCCCGTTTCCGCGTCGCGTCGAACGCGTTTGGCGCTTTCGCGACTCAAACCTTGACGCGACTTCGCGACTCCGCCGCGCTTCGCCGTTCCGCTTATTCCGTTTTTTCTTTTTATTTCCGCCAATTCAACGCCGTCGGAAATCGAGAAAAAGCCCGACAAACCGGAAAACGGGCTTGAAATTTTCGCGTCGTCTCGTTAAAATGAAGGAAGCGCGGTCGTTTCGACGTTTCCGCGTTTCGCGTTTTCCCTTTTCGCCGAGTTCGCGTCGCCGACGCGGCGGCTTTCGTCCCTTAACCAACGCAACGCAAGGAAAGATTAATGGCGATCCGAGTTATCTGCTCCGGATGTATGACGTCGTTCGAAGTCGGCGATCAGTTCGCGGGTCAAAAGGGCCCCTGCCCGAAGTGCGGGCACATCATCGAGATTCCGAAGGTTCAAGTCGTCGTTCACGCGCCGGACGAAGTCGTTCAAGACGGCAAAACGACGCGCGTCGGGAAAGAAACGCGACCGATCGAACAAAAACGGTTCGAGTTTTCGACGCAAAGCCTTCTCCTTAGCTTGCTTGGGATTTTGCTCGTTTTCGGCGCGGCGTTCGGCGTCGGGCTCGTTAAGTCGGCGGTTTTGAGCGGAATCGTCGGAGCGGTCGCGGTTTTCGGCGTCGCCTTCCCGATCGCGCGGTTCGGATATATGCTGATTCGCGACGCCGACGACCTCGAAAAACTCGAAGGAAGCGAGTTGGCGCAAAAATCGCTCTTCGCCGCGCTCGTTTTCGGCGGTTCTTGGATCGTTTTCGAACTGTTCGTCGCGTTTTTAGGGAGTCAAGGCTTGACGGCGGCGCTGTTGTTGATTCCGGTCGCGGTCGTCGGTTCGTTCGGCGCGCTGATTTTCTTCGACTGCAACTTCGGCAAAGCGCTCCTCGTTTACGCGGTTTTCGCCGCTTGCGCGATTTTCGGTCGCGGCCTTCTTTTCCAACCGAACGGCTGGATTTGGGAGGCGCGCCCGAACGCCGCCGCGCCCGCGCCGGAACTCCAAAAAACGAGAACGCAAGCGCCCGACGCAAACGCGACGCCGGAAGCCGACGGGAACGAGTCGGAACCGCAAGTCGAAACGCCGGTCGAACCCGCGCCGACGCGAGAAGCGCCGAAACCGAACCCGATTCGCCGCCGCCGTTAAAATCGCCAAACCGTTTTCGGCGCCGCGTCTCCCCTCTTTTAACGTCGACGCGGTCAATTTTAACGCTTTTTCCGCCGCGTCGCGCCGGTCAAATCGGCCCCGTCGACGCGACGCGGCGAAAAAAAAACAAACGAGCGCGACTTTCGTCGAACGCTCGTTCCAAACGTCTTAATTACTATAACCGTTAAGACTTGTTAAAGCGGCGAAATCGATCGCTTTTCGCCGCTCTAACGCCGGTCGACGGCTCGGCTTAGTTCAGCGCGGCTTGGTCGTTCTTGCGCAGAACGCCCGCGGCGACCAGTTTGTCGATCAATTGTTGCATGCTGTTGAACGCGGCCAAGAAACCTTGCGGCGGCATCACGACGCGGAACGCTTCTTCCGACGTCGGTTTTTCGCCGTCCGCGCCCGGTTGCAGCGTAACGCAGTCAAAACGAACCATGTTGCCGGCGAAGTGAATTTTGCCAATGCCGTCGACGAAATATTCGTTTTTCATCGAAAAGCTCCTTTCTTTTTTACCTATTTTATTTGCTTGCCAACACAAAAACGCGTTTCAACGCCAATAATCGCGTCGAACGACGCGTCGTCTAAAATTTCCTCTTTATTTTTATCGGTTAGTTTTGCGTTTTTTTTTACTCAAACGCGCGAAAATCTTTCTTTTTCCTCGGGCTCCGTTTCCTTGGTCGCGTAAAAAACGCTCGCCCGATTCCGTCGGAACCGAACGAGCGTTCGAGCGTCGCCGCGCCGCGACGGACGCGACGAGAAAAGCGCAAAAATCGTTACTTCGTCAGCTTCTCGTTGTTTTCCAAGAGCTTAATGAAGACGCCGCCGACGACCGCGCGGGCTTGGAAGCCGCGTTGCTTCGCGTCGCTGGTGAAGTACCAGTCGGAGAGCGGAACGCGATTCGGCGTATTGTCGACGAACTCGTAAACCGGAGCGGTCAACGCGTCGAACTCGGCGCGGGTATCGGCCATCGTCGCGGTCCAAAGTTCCCAGTCGAGCTTGGTGTAATCGGCGCGATTGTCGAGCGGAAGCCCGTATTTGTTCATCTTCGTCTTATAATAGGCGAGTTCCTTCGCGACGACTTCCTTCGGGAAGAGGTTCAGCGCGAGGAGTTTGTCCCAAACGAGGTTGTATTTTTGACTCCAAGAATCCTTGCGGTCGAACGCGAGGAGGAAACGGTCGCCGCCGTCGGCCAACTTAACCCATTCGGCGGCGAACTCTTCGGCCTTGGCGCGGAACTTTTTGGCGAGTTCCGGTTTGTCGTTCCGTTCGCAAAGATCGGCGAAGCAAGCCAGCGCGACGATCGCCTTCGCGGAGAGGTTGGCGTTGTGCGCGAGGTGCCCGGCGAAGTCGTCGGTGCAAAGTTGGTTTTCCGGGTCGAGCCCCTTGGCGAGGAGATATTCGGCCCAAGATTCAAGGACGTCCCAATATTCGGCGACGTACTCGACGTTCCCGTCGAGACGCGCGATCACGTCGGCGATAATCAGCATATTCGCGGACTCTTCGACCGGCATTTGGTTGTCCTCGGTTCGTTCGCCGCCGCCGTAAACTTGGCCGTTCAGCTTCGGATACGTCCCGACGTCGTGCGGCGAGAACGGGAACTTCCAGCGACCGCTCGCGACGTACTCGAGAACCGGCGTCAGCGTCGCTTTGAGGAGCCCGGCGTCGTAAACGGCGAAGACCGGCGCCGTCGGGTAAAGGATGTCGACCGTCGCCGCGCAACCGTTGCTGAAATTCTCTTTCGAAACGAGAATCGGTTTCCCGTTCGGCAAAACGGCGAGTTTGTGCGCCGCGACCGCTTGCGGATAAGCGATCGAGCAAAGGGACGCGTATTTCGGCCCGCCGACCGCGGTCGCTTTTTCGACCATTTCGGCGTCGAACGCGTCGCAGCGGACGGTCAAATCGGCGTATTCGGCGTTGGCGAGTTCGAGCATCGAAAGTCCTTCGAGCCCGTCGCGGCGCCAATACGGGCGGCATTTTTGGCCCAAAAATTCGATCGAGTATTCGTCGTCGTAAGCGGCGATAATCCGCTTTTCGACCGCGTCGGCGCCGACTTTGCCGCAATCGAACGCGACCGCCAAGACCGGCCAATCGTCGTTGGCGCGGCGTGGGAAGCGTTTGTCGTCGCTCGGGAGCGAACCGTCTTTCAGGAACGCGGCGCGGGCGTCGATATGTCCGGCGAGCGCGGTTTTAGCCGTTCCTTTTTCGACCGCGAGGAAGAGGCTTCCCCAGTCGATGCAGCGGTTGTCGCCCTTCTTTTCGAGAATCGGCTGCTCGGTCGTTCCGAAGCGGAGAACGTCGAGATTTTCGGTCGTGAAACGCCCGGCGGCGACTTCTTGGTTCGAATTGTCGACGCAAAGCTCGGCGGTTTGGTCGTAATAAATCGCGACGTTGTGTTCCTTGCCGTCGGTCGCTTTGGCCGTCCAAACGACGTAAGCGGCCGGGCGCGAGAAGACGTCCCAATCGTTCGGAAGGGGCGTTCGGCGGAACGTCAGCGTCAGTTCGACGCCTCCCGCTTCGAACGTATAAACGGTTTTCGTCGCGCGAACGGAAACCGATTTTTGCGTCGCTTTTTTCGCGTTTTTGTCGAATTCGGTCGGTTTTCCCATCAGGCGATAGTTTTCGCCGTCGACGCGAACGAACGACGTCAGCGCGTGAATGCGCCCCGTCCAGTGAACCGGGAACGCGTCGGCCAACTCGTCGACGTTCGACCAAACGCTAAAATACGGGTCGCAAGTAATCAGCGGATAACAAGGAGCGCGCAGTTCGCCTTCTTCCGCCGCTTGAACGGTCGCCGCCGTCGTCGAAAACGCCGCGAACGCCGCCGCGACGCCGCAAAGAGCCGCCGCGATTCGCTTGCCCAAATTGACAAGTTTCATTCGATTTTCCTTTCTTGAAGTTCCTCATTAATATTAATGAAAAGCCGTCGATAAAAAACGGAGACGCGACCGCTCGCGCCGTCCGTTGCAATCTTCTTATTTTACGCAGGTCGTCAAAACGCGCAGATCGCCGCTTTCCCCGTCAACCGCCCAAACGTTAAACGCAACGTTTTTCTCTTAAAACGCCGAAGCGTTAAAGTCGCCGTCCTTTGCCCAAACCGGCGCGAGCCAACGTCGCGACGCAAACCGCCTCGACGTCGGCGCCGTCTTTGAGCAACAAAGCGATTTCGTTCGCCGTCGCGCCGCTGGTGAACGCGTCGTCGACGAGCAAAATCCGTTTCCCCTTCAAGCGTTCGACCGGGCCGTCTTTTTTTCCTCCGCTCAACGCGAAAGCGCCCGCGACGTTGTCCCGCCGCGCCGCCCAATCGACCGCCGACTGCGGCGGCGTCGCGCGAACTCGGCGAACCGTCTTCGCCCAACAGGGAACGCCCAGCTCCCGCGCCAACGCCGACGCTAAAAAATCGGGCGAATTGACGCTCCGCAAGAACCGTCGCCGCCAATTCATCGGAACCGGAACGACCGCGTCCGGGCGAAACGCCGTCAAAACCCGGCGCCGCGATTCGAAGTAAACCCGCGCCGCGATCTCCGCCAACGTCGGATCGGTCGTTCGCTTCAACTGCAAAACGAGCGCCCGCGTCGTCCCCCGGTAAAAATGCATCGGACGAACCTCGTCGAACGCGAAATTCAACGCCCCGGTTTTCCGCAAGCAAAACCGACAAAGCGCGTCGTCCCTGCGAGCCGTTTCCCGAAGCGCGACCCGACCGCAACGTCGGCAAAACGTCCGCGCCGGAACGCTCGCCGCCCGACGGCATTCGTCGCAAACGAGCGCGGACAACGGAACGCGAAACCCGCTCGAACCGCCGCCGACGCTCGTTTCCGCTCCGACGATTCGCTCGTCGCAAATCCAACACGAACGCGGATAAACCAGCTCGAACGCCGTCTCGACGACGCGCC
>JAZQAP010000637.1:0-2564 GCA_045545275.1 Thermoguttaceae bacterium
ACGACGGCGGCTTTCGGCTTCGAGTCGATTTTCTTCGGCATCCGCCCCCCTTTTTTTTCGAGTCGGCGGCGATTATACCATTTTTATTTTTCCATCCGGGGTTCCGACGGCGATTTTTTCGCGTTTTTTCGAAAATTTCGCGCTTTTCGACGAGAATTTTGCCGCCAAAAGATTTTTGGACGTTTTTAGCTTTCCGTACTCGCGCCAAAACGCCGTTCAGACGCGTTAAAAACGCTTTTTCGACTTAGGATTCGCCAAAACTGCGAGCGCGTTAGAAGAGATTCAAGGCGATTTTTCACAAAAAGAAGGAAAAATCGCCGGTTTCCGTTCCCAAGAGAGCGTCAAAAATTTGTTTCCCGGCTCGTCGTCTCCGACTCCGCGTCGTCGATTAGCTCCCAATCGTCGCGCTCTAAGCTGTTTCGCGTCAATAGGAAAGGCCGGATATATTGCGACGGTCGCCCGCCGACGTTATTGTATTCGAGGACGATTTCCAGCTCGTCCTTGCGCCAATCGCCGAGCCGAACGTATTCGCGCTCGGCGTCGTAAAGCGCGCGCTTTCGCATCCGAGCGCGGCGTCCGGCGAGCAAACCGGGCAAGACGTCCGCGAACTTCATCGGGGCGCCTCCGCTTCCGCGCTCGACTCCGGCGCTTCCGCGTCGCCCGCCTCTTCTTCGCCGTCGTCCGCTTCGAGCGACGTCAAGACGACCGTCTCCGGAAAGTCGACGCTCGCGATCGCGTCCATCACGGCGCCGCGATACATCTTCACCGCGAACTCGGCGGCGCCGCGCTCGTCGTCCGAATCGCCGTCGAAGCGCATTTTCACCTTCGCGAGAATTTCGAGCGCCCGCAACTTCATCGCCTCGAAGCCGCGACGCGACGAGTTGGCCGCGAGGGTCGCGAACGCCTTGCCGAGGTTCTTTTCGACGCTCTCGCTTTCGTTAAATTCCAGTTTCATCGTTTCCATCGTCCTTTTCCTTTCGTTGTTAAGTCGAGTTATTTCAACCGATGCGAACGCCGAGTCGCGCCGCGATTCGCTCGACCGCGTCGACCGTTCGCCGCCGTTCGTCGTCCGTCAAGACGGGATTCGTCCGCGCGATCGCGAGCAAGTCCCGGAGCGCGACGAGCGTTTCCGCCGCTTCGCTTCGACTCGTTCGCGCCGTTCGTTCGAGCGCCGCCGTCATCCCCGCGCCTCCAAGTTCGCCGGGTCTTCCGCGAACCAAAGTGGACCGTCGGCGTGGACGTAAAACGCGCGGACGTTCCGCGTTTCGCCGTTTTCGTCGACAAAGTAAACGTCGCCGAAATCGACGCTGTTTTTTAGTTCCTCGTAAGTCGCCCGATTCATCGTCGTTTCTCCTTTCCCTTTCCCCTTTCGTCGCAACGTTTGCGCTTCCGCTTCCGCCGCTCAAAGCGACGCGACCGCGACGCCGACCGCCAAAAGCGACGAAACCGCGAACCAAAACGCCGCGCGCTTCCAAAACGCGACGTCGTCTAGCGCGACGTTGAGCGCGACGCGGCAACGCTCGGCTTCGCGTTCGGCGACGGCAAGCTCGCGACCGGCCTTATCGAACTCGGCGTCAAGCTCTTTATACTCCGCTCGCGCTTCGGCGAGCGAACGCGCCAGCTCCGCCTTCTCCGCCAAAAGTTCGTTTTCGCGCGCTTCGAGATACGCGACCGCCTCTTTCGCTGCGGCAAGTTCGGCGGTCAACGCGTCGAGCCCGACGCGAACGCGGCGCACGGTTTCCGGCTCGACCGGCGTTTCGGCGACGCGCTTCGGCTCGACCGGTTCGCCCGACTCGGCGGCGTCGCGACTCAAAACTTCAAAATTGTTCATCGCTCTTGCTCCTTTTGGTTTCCCGGAACCCAGCCTTCGACGGGCAAGTCCAACGGCGGCTCGCCCAGCGCCTTAAAACTCTTCGCGCGTTCGCTCCAATAACAGACGGAACGTTTGTCGACGCCGTCCAGCGTCCCGCTTTCGCGCAACGCTCGCAAGACGCCTTTTTCGACGGGCGCGTCGTCGGACAGCTCGACCGGATCCAAAAAAAATCGCGTAAAGTCGCCGTCCTCGACGACGACGCAAATCGCCGACGCCCAACGTTTTCCGTTCGCGACGCAATACTTCGCCGCGACGATCGCGATCGGGCGGCGGAGTCGTTCGAGTTCCTTGGTTTCGGTCGAACGTTCAATCCTTTTCGGTTCCTTCATCGTTTTTGCTCCTTTCTAAACGCCGCCGCTCGTTCGGCAAGTTGTTTTGGCGGGTTCGCGACTATCTCCCAATCGTCGGACTCCACTTCGTTCGAATAAAAGAACCCCGTAGCGAGGCTTGGCGTTCCGTCTTCGAATACAACGCTCCAACGCTCGACGAGACCGTTGGGCTTTACAAAGTAGGCGACGCTCCCTTTGATCCGGACAACCTCGCCCGCTTTCAACGCTTTCATCGCGTCGCTAAATTTCATTACTTTCGCCTCCCTTACTCTTTCGCAAATTCCCAGTCGTCGCGCTCCAACAACCGCCGCGTTAAGCGGAACGGGTAAACGAACGTCGTCCGCCCGCCGATAGCGTCGTAT
>JAZQAP010000638.1:0-23542 GCA_045545275.1 Thermoguttaceae bacterium
TCGACGTCCCGATTCCGCCGGAAGCGACCGTTCTTTACCGCACCTTCGACCATCGGCTGAACAAAACGGTCGAAAACGCGCTCAAACAAATCCGCCGCCGCGAACCGCTCGCCGCCCGTTTGACCGCTCGCGTCGACCGCCCGCTCGAGTTGACGCTCAAAACCGCCCGCGCCGTCGCGACCGTCCGTTCGGAACAGTCGCTCGAACGTTCGCAAAAGCGCCCGGCGGACGAAGCGACGCTCCGCGACGGACTCGACCGCTTCGGCGAAACGCCGTTTTACCTCGACGACGCGGAAATCCGTTTCGACGCCGACGTTTTCGTTCCGAAATCGCTTCTCAACGGTTTGCGTCAAGAGGCGGTCGAAGCGCTCGAGCGAAAAATCGTCGAGTCGTACCGCCGCGTTTGCCAGGAACCGGTCGCCGAAATTCGCCGAACCGCCCCAACTTCCCCGATCAACGAAAGCGCCCCGCTTGCCGGCAACGCCCTAATCCCCTATTTTACCGCCGTCGTCCGCAACCGCGCGCAGTTCGACGTTTGCCGGCGTTTCGGCGTCGAGCGAATCCACTTCGAAACGCAGCCGGTTCAGTTCGAAAATCGTCCGCGTTATCAAGAGGCGTTCGAACGCGACGCCGCCGTCGCGCCGCTGGCCGGTTCGCTCGCCGCCGCCGTTCGTTTCGAGCGTTCGCAAGCGGACGCGAAAGCGCAAACGCCGCCCGACGCGACGCGCGATTCGGAAACGCGCCGTCCGTTCGCGCTCGACTGGACGTTCAACGTCGGGAACGCTCGCGCCGTCCGCTATTTGGCCGACCGTTTCGCAAGCGCCGACCTCCTTTACCTTTCGCCGGAAATTTCCGACCGGGCCGCCGGCGCGATTTTCGCCGACCTCGCCGCCGACGATTACCTCGCCAAGCGTCGCTTAACGCTCGGTCTCCCGGTTTTCGGTCGGCTTTTGGCGATGTTCACTCAAAAAACGCTCTTCGACGCGCCGTTCGTTCGGCTGACGAACGCCGACGAACGCCGTTTCCTCGTCGAAAAGAACGCGAACCGCCTCCCGCAAACCGGCGACGCCGTCGTCGACGCGCGCCCGGTCGTCGGAAGCGCCGTTTACCTCGCCGACCCGGTCGACCTTCTCGACGCGATCCCGGCGATTTTGCGCTCCGGAATCGGCGCCGTTCGCTTCGACTTCACCAACGAAACGCCCGCCGAAGTCGAACGCGTCTTGCGCCGCGCGCTCGCGCCGACGCCGCCGTCGAGCCGCGATTACTCCGTTTTCTCTTACGGGTACTCCCGCAACGGCGTTTTTTGACCGTTCGCGCCGTCGACAAAACCGCCTAAATTACGCGTCTTACCTAACGCGCCGCCGTCGAGTCTAAAGCCAACGACGGCGGCTTGTTTTCTCGCTCGTTTCTTTCTATTTTTTTATTAAACGCTACGTTTAACGCGGCGGCGGTCTTTTTTTTCATTATTTTATCGCAAAACCGCCCCTACATCTTGACCATTTTTTTTTTTTGATATTATACGCGTATTCGATACTATCGGCGCTTACGCCGTCGCGAAATTTTTCCATCGTTATTTTCGTCTAATCGTCGTTTTTTACATTGTTTACCAAGTAAACGACGCCTTTTTACACGTTTCAACAACGCGGCGAATTTCCCAGGAAATCCGCGCCGCCGTGTTCGGAAAGTCGGAACAATATGTCGGAAAGTCAGAATAATATGGATCCGCTCGGCGGCATTATCGCCACATCGGCAATATTCAGATGCGTAGGCAAAGTAGTCGACGCCGCTTGTAGCGGTATCGGTTGGCTATTTGGCAAAAAGTCAAAAGAAGAGCAAGCGGCGGAAACCGCGGAAAAAGTAGAAGCGATGCGGCATAGGCACGCTCGCGAATTAGCGGAAACGGAAAATAAAAACAAGGAAGCCCAAAACCTTCTACTCTTTCAACAGAAGCGCGAAGAACGCGAAGCCAGCTTTCAGAACGATCTTATCAAGATGCGAGAACAAGCCAAGATCGCTTTTGAAGCGAAGGAATACGAGTATTTACAAAAAACGTTTCCATTAATGGAAACTACGGAACGCTTTCGCAACACGCTTCACGCCCGTCTGGAGCGTTGCGCCAACAACAGTCGTCGAGACAACAAACATATTCCCGCGCCCAACTTGTTCCTGATGTTGCCGCAAGACTGTAAACGTTTCTGTTTTTTCGACACGCTGGAATTTTCCCAGTTTACGACCAGCCTTCGTATGTTGACCTCGCAGGGAACCTATTCCGCTTCTGGCCCGACGCCTTATTTTAACTACGTCGGCGCTTGGCAACAGGCGCACGAATTCCAAAACTTCAATAGCGTGCAGAAGTTTTGGGAAATTAGCTCGTTTTATCCTACGATCATCGTTCAACCGTGTTACTCGTCGGCCAGCCAAATCGCGCAATTAAACGTTTACTATTGGGGCGTTAATTCGCAGGAAACGCAAGAGTCGCCGAATCACTTGGCTTTTGCGGAAATGTCGATCGACGAATACAGAAAACAGCTGTTCGAAAACGTCGACGCTAATATGTTGAAAAACGGCGAGTTCGTTTCGCAAACGGTAACGCGCGGCGTGTTCGCGTTTTATCGCCTGCTGACGGCGACCGCCGTCGCGCAATTTATCGACGGGTATTACTATCGCGCGAACGGCACGCTTCCGCAATTTTTATCCGCGTTAAAAGAATCGTTCCCCGACGCGGACGCGTTCCAAACGTTTCCTTGGCTCAAGAGCTTCGCCCAAGACGCTTTGCTGACCGTGTTAAACGACTTGAAATTCGACAAAAAAATTTCCAACTTTAAAAGGGCGCTGAAACAAATCAACTCGCCCGGCTTTTTCTTCCAAGGCGAGGAAGAACTCGCTTCCTGGACGAAAAATATTTTACAAGAACTGAAGGAGGAAAAAACGGCTACGTCTATCGCCAACAATTCTATTTATCTGCCCTATTAACGATATAACCTTTCCTCAGCTTTTCGTTTTGTCGACGCGCAACTTTCGGCGAAGCAAGTTAACGCGCCGCGTTTCAAAAAACGAAGCGCCCTTGATACATTTACGGCAAGGAGTAATAACCATGGCCGATTATCGCGTTGTTATCGCTATCGATTACGGCACCTCGGCGTCGGGCTACGCTTGGGCGTTAGCCGATAGCACGAAAGAAGACAACTGTTGTAAAATCAAAAACTTAGGCAACGTCAACCTCTGCGCCCCGTTTATTGCTTACGGAGGAAAAGATTTTTCGATTATCGCTACCGATTCTCACGGCAAACTTATTCCTTGGTTCGAGGACGAAGAGGGCGCGGCAAGACGAAATCACTATATCGGTCGCGAAGTATTCAATCTCGACCTTACGCGTAAGGATTTCTTTGTCCACAAACGCGTTAAAATGGATTTATACGACCCCGAATCGAATAAACAGGAGGGGATTAACGTTACCGAAAGTTCCGATCCGTCGAAAATCTATCGAGAAATTCGAGGCGAAAAGTTTTATACGCTCGACTTAATCGCCGAATCGCTTCGCGAATTGTCGCAACGAGCGCTAGAAGACGTGAGAAAACGCACCCTAGTACAATATACGTCGCAAGACGCGCTATGGGTCGTTACGGTTCCGGCCAACGCGACGCAACTTCAAAAAGACGCGATGCGCGAAGCGGCGCGCCGCGCCGGAATGATCGACGCGCTCGAGGCCGACAATCTTATTATCGCGTTCGAACCCGAAGTGGCGGCGATTCGTATTCATTGCGACGACGGTTGCCGAGAGTGTTTCAAACAATACTCTCAAAACGGCCAATACGTTATCCTTATCGTCGACGCGGGCGGGGGCACGGTCGATACGACCGCCTATTTATGCGATTTTAGCAAGCAGGATAAATTAGTCGAAGCGGGCAATTCGCACGCAAGCAACGCCGGCGCAACGTATATCGATCAAGATATCCTCGCTTATATCGCGACGGAATTCTTTCCCAATTTTGACTGGGACGCCTTTCAAAGCGCGGATTCGGGCGGATATAGCGACTTAATCAACGAAATCACGATTCAAAAAGACAGATTTCGCCCAGAAAAAGACGCCGGAATAAGAATCGACGTCGTCTCTTTAGCGGAATATTGCGAAGACAACAATATTCCCTTTAATCGAGACAAAATCAAACGCAATAGAGTTTTTCTCCCCAAAGAAGAAATCGAAAACTTTACTAAAAAGCAGTTCGATAAAGCGATCGGTTCTATCGAAGAATTGGCGCGAAAAGTCGGAGCCAAATATCCGAACGTTCCCATTTGTTACACGATGGTCGGCGGTTTTAGCTGTTCGTCGACTTATCGTCAATTAGTTAAGGAACGCTTAGAGCCCCAAGACGTAAAATACGTCGATTTAAACGACGACAATCTGCGAAGATGTTCCGTTTTAACCGGCGCGACGCTCTACGGCGACGACCCGACAATGATCGAACGTCGCTACTGTAAATATACGTTTGGCACGTCGTGCGTGCTAGACTTCGATCCCAAGCTCCATCAGGGCAAAGAAACGTTTGTCGACGTCCACGGCAACGTCTACGCGAAAAACGCTTTTACCGCTTTTATTAAAAAAGGGGACGAATTAGAAGACGGGAACTTTGTCCTTAACCGTTTTTTTACTCTTCGCACGCAAAACGTATACCAACGCGGTCAAACCGTGGAAGCCGAACTTGACCTTTGGGAAATTCAGGATTCTAAGATTCCCGAATTTTTAGACGACACGGAAAAAACGAAGGAAGTCGCAAACTATAAGTTTGATTTAGCCGCCGACGAAAACGGTCAATTTCGCTATCTCTTGCGATTTAGCGTCGATAAAACGGAAATGAGAATTATCGCGCTAGATTGCTCAAGCGGCGAAGTGGTTCTTAACGAACCGGTGCATTTTTCTTCCGACATTTGGAAGTATGGAAGATAGAAAGGAAAGAACGATGAGCCGATACGACGATATCGTCAAGTACGACAATAAAGAAGGAAAAGCGGCTTCCAAAAGAGCCCAACGCTACGTCCAGTGGCGCGAAGACAAGAAAGCGCTGCGCGAGACGCCCAAGCATTACGATTCGCTCGACAAAGAGTACGAGCGCCTTTGGGGCGATTTCGACAACCTCAGACAAGATTTCGGCGGCCTCGAGAAATCTTACGCCGCCCTACAAACGGAAAACGAACGCCTACGATTGCAAATCCAAGACCTCGAGGACGAAAAGAGAAAACAAAAACGGCGATACGAACTTTTAGAGCAAGACTACGAAGAGCAAAAGCAAGAGTACGTCAAGCAAACGCAACAATACGAAAAGTTATTGCGCGAGAATCAAGCGTTGGTTAAGAAAAACCAAGAGGCCACCGCGAACAACCCCAAAACCGCCGGCGGCGATTCTAAGAAATCATACGTGCAATGGATTCAGTCCTACACCTGCCTTCTTGGAGATTACGGGTCGAAGGTATTAGACGTCGTTTCCGACGCGCAGGAGACTACCGACGCGCTCTGTCGTCTTGTTATACATATTTTAGACTACGGCTTCCGTAACGACGCGCTAGAAGACGCCAAGCGGACGATTCACGAATACGCCGACAAGTATTTACTCCCGGAATACCGAAATCCGAAAACCCCGGAAAATCAAGACTTCCACGTATTTTTCGACGACATGCTTGAATTAGCGAGTTCCGCGGAAAAATACAGTGAAAGTTTCTACCTCGTTACGCCCGTCCAAACTCGATTCGACACGCCCGTCCAAACTCGATTCGACACGAAATACGCGCGTCAACTGGACAACGTAAACCCCAAAAATCAAAACGATAACGGGAAAAAGATTACTCGTTGTTATTTGCCGGCGGTATTATTTTTCTTCGACGTCGACCATCTGGCCGCTTGCGCGCCCGCGTTAGTGGAACTTGAAAAGGAGAAAAAATAACGGCGACGTTCCGACTTTTATTCGGCGTAAGTCTCGCGCTTACGCCGATAAAGCGCCAACCTCAACGAGGATCGGACGAGTCGACCGACTAGAAGCAAGCGTTACGGCGCGACGCCTTAAATTCTCCGACGACGTTCGGCTCTTTTCTAATTTTTCCTCAACCTAAATTGCAGGAGAAAAACTTACTATGTTCGACGACTTTGACTTTGACGATACGCACGATTCGGAAGCGGACGACTGCATCCCCTACGATTCGGAACCGGACGCTTTCCCCCTCTACGACGCTAACGCTTCGCATTTCGACGACGCCTCGGAAGAGTCGCAAGACGGAATCCTCGGCGACTCAGGCGACTCCGGCGACTCGCCGTTTTCCCCCGCTTTCGGCGCCGCGGCGTCGGAAGAGCTCGACTCGACGGACGCGGAAGAAACCGCTTCGGCTTCCTCTTCCAACGACGGCGCCAAGGCCGTCCGCTTCGGAAGTATCTACGGTTGCCCGTGCGATATATGCGGTTGCGACCAGTTTCTTTTTGACGTTAGCGGCGATCTTTGCAAGAATTGCGGACATCACCGAAAATTTCACTAAAAGAACGCGGCGTTCGTAGGTTGCGCGATTACTCCGTTTTTTCTTGCGGATACTCTCGCGACGGCGTTTTCGTCGCGCCGCGCCTTTCCTCAACGACTAAATTTCAGGAGAAAACTTACGATGTTCGACGACTTTGACTTTGGCGATGCGCACGAATCGGAACCGAACGATTACAACCCCTACGAATCGGAACCGAACGACTACAATCCCTACGAATCGGAAGCGAACAATTACAATCCCTACGACTCTAACGCCGATTCGGACGGCGCGTATCTTTACGACGACGCCTCGGAAGAGTCGCAAGACGGAATCCTCGGCGACGCCGGCGACTCTCCGTTTTTCCCCGCCTTCGGGGCCGCGTCGTCGGAAGAGCTCGACTCGGCGGACGCGGAAGCCGCTTCTCCGCATTCCTCTAACGAAAGCGGCGAGCAAAATCGCGCCGACCCAATCTCATTCGGCGGTTCCGGTCGTTGCAAGCTATGCGGTTGTCAGGAGTTCCTTTGGCCTGTAAACGGATACATGTGCGTGAACTGCAGTCATCATCGCGACCACCATATATAAATATAGGTCGAGCGCCGCGCTTTAAATCGGCGACCGCTCCGCCGCGACGAACGCCTCCGCCTTCTAACGGGGATTCCCGAGACGGCGTCTTCGCCCGCGTCGCGCCGTCGACGAAATTGTCTAAATTGCGCGTCTTGCCTAAAGCGCTGTCGTCGTTCCTAAAGCCAACGACGGCGGCGCTTTTTCTTTGCGAAATTGCCAAAAAAATTTAAAAAAGCGGCTTTTTCCTTGAAAATTCGCTCAAGTTTTGATATACTCGAGTTAGAAGAATCGTCGAAACGGCGCCGTTTCCAAACCGCCGACGCTCGCCGTTTTGCCTTCCCTTTTCGTTTTACCCGGTCGACGCAAACCGCCTATTTCGCGTCGTTCCCTCAGTTCCTTAAAATCCGACCGTTTCGCGACGTTCGCCGGCGCTTCGCAACCGCTTCCGACCGCCGCGCGACGCCCGTCCAACCCTCCGGAGACCCAGCCGATGGCGAAGCGAGCCGCTAAAAAATTCCCGAAACTTCACAACGCGACTTGGCCCGGCGTCGTCGGCAAAGGTTGCGGCGACGGCGAACCTTGCGTCGACCTCAAAACGATGCTCGACCTGACGAGCGGCGCCGACGTCGACGGAACAAAGTTCGACGGGTTCGACCTCTTCCTCGCGCCGCCGCACTTCGACCTCGCCAACCCGGACGCCGAAATCGCTAAACTCGCCCAATATTGCGCCGATTACCAACTCGAAATCGGCTCGCTCGTCGCCAACGTTTGGAGCGGTTCCGCGATCGGCGCCGAAGAAAAGCGCGCCGCGTTCCTCGGAGCCGTCGACGAGGCTTGCGCGATCGGACGCAAACTCCGCGACGCCGGAATCCGCCCGAACGGCTGCGTTCGCATCGACTCCTCTTGCTCCGTCGACGATTGGGCGCGCGACCCGGAAGCGAACCAAGCGCAACTCGTCGAAACGTTCAAAGCCGCTTGCGAAATCGCGATGAAATACGACGAAATGCTCGCGATGGAAGGCGAAATCTGTTGGGGCGGGATGCACAGCTGGCGACGTTGCGTCGAAGTTCTCGAAAAAGTCGACTTACCGCAAGTCCTCGGATTCCAAGCGGATATGTCGCACACGCTCCTCTTCCTCCTCGGCGCGAACGCTCCGGAAGACCGCCTCCTTCCGGAAGATTTCGATTGGGCCGACGTCGAGACGTTCGACGCCGCTTACGCCAAGATGACGAAAGCGCTCCGCCCTTGGACGATCGATTTCCACGTCGCGCAGAACGACGGCGGCGTCTTCGGCTCCGGCGCGCACGACAAAACCGGGCGCCACTGCCTCCCGAAAGACCCGAACGGCAAACTCGACGTCGTTAAGTACGCGAAATATTGGCTCCTCGACGAAGATACCGGCAAACCGTCGAAGCGCTTCAACCACCTTTGTTGGGACGGTTGCATGTTCCCGAACGCGGCGATGCTCGACCCGCAAACTTGGAACGACGTTCTCGAAACGATGAAAAACGTCCGAACCGAATGCGGTTGGAACTGACGCGCTCCGCCGCCCCCAACGCGCCTTTTTCAAACGCTTGCGCCGTCGATTTTTACGCCGTCGATTTCCGTCGTTTTGCGTTAAAATACGGTTTATTGTTAAAATCGGCAAAAAATATCGCTCCGCCCGCTTGAAGAACGGCGCAAAATCCGTTATATTAAAGAAATTGTTCCGACGTTGCGTTTTCCGTCGTTTCGCGGCGAACGTCGACGCGGAACCGTCGAAAAACAACAACCCGCGCGCTTCGCGACGAACGCCGACTTTCCGTTTGTTCAACCGCTCGAAACGCGCAAGTTCCCTTTTTTCGAAAGGTTTTCAATGAAAAAATCGTTCTTGACGGGAGTCGTTTCGGCTCTCTTGGGCGTCGTCGCGATCGCGAGCGCTCAAAACGTCTTCTCGGCCGATTGGAAGCCGGTCGAAGGCATTCTGCTTTCGAAATTCGCGAAAGACGTCGATCCGGCCAAACCGCTGCCGGAATACCCGCGTCCGCAAATGGTTCGCGCCGATTGGGTCAACCTGAACGGCCTTTGGGACTACGCGATTCTTCCGGTCGCCGACAAATTCGAAGCGCCGCAAGGTCAAATCCTCGTTCCGTTCTGCGCCGAATCCGCGCTCTCCGGCGTCGGTAAAAAAGTCGGCGCGGAAAACAACCTTTGGTACAAAACGACGTTCGAAGTTCCCGCCGACTGGGCCGGCAAAGAAATTATGTTGAACTTCGGCGCCGTCGACTGGCGCGCCGACGTCTTCGTCAACGACGTTAAAGTCGGCCACCACCAAGGCGGCTTCACCCCGTTCACGGTCGACGTTACCCGCGCGCTCAAAAAAGAAGGCGCTCAAACGCTCGTCGTCAAAGTTTGGGACCCGACGAACAAAGGCCCGCAACCGATCGGCAAACAAATCGAAAACCCGCACGGCATTTGGTACACGCCGGTCTCGGGTATTTGGCAAACCGTTTGGCTCGAACCGGTTTCGAAGGCGCACATCGTTAAGGTTCGCCCGATTCCGGATATCGACGACATGACCTGCGCCGTCGTCGTCGAAGTCGCGAACGCCGAAGGTTGCTCGGTCAAAATCGGCGACCAAACCGCGAAAGTCGTCTCCAACAAAGCGACGATCACGCTCGACGCCAAAGGCAAGGCCCTCTGGACGCCGGATACGCCGAACCTCCACGACCTCGAAGTTTCGCTCGTCAAGGGCGACGCGACGGTCGACACGGTCAAGTCGTATTACGCGATGCGCAAAACCTCGATCGGCAAAGACGCCAAGGGTATCACCCGTCTGATGCTGAACAACGAGTTCCTCTTCCAACACGGCCCGCTCGACCAAGGTTGGTGGCCGGACGGTCTCCTCACCCCGCCGACTTACGACGCGATGGTCTACGACATGAAAGTCCTCAAAGACCTCGGCTACAATATGATTCGTAAGCACATCAAAGTCGAACCGGCGCGCTACTACTACGAATGCGACCGCATGGGCTTCCTGATGTGGCAAGACATGCCGAGCGGCGACACGAAAAACTACATCGCGCCGAACGCTCCGGACGCCGAACGCACGCCGGAATCGGTCTCCTACTACGAAACCGAACTCCGTCAAATGTTCGACGCGCTCGACGTTTACCCGTGCATCGTCGTTTGGGTTCCGTTCAACGAAGGTTGGGGCCAATTCGACACCTACCGCATCGTCGACCTCTGCCGTAAATTAGACTCGACCCGTCCGATCATCTGCACGTCCGGTTGGGCCGACCGCGCCGAATGCGGCGATATCCACGACATGCACAAATATCGCGGCCCGGGCATGTTCCCGGCCGAAGAAAACCGCGCGTCCGTCCTCGGCGAATACGGCGGTCTCGGCCTGAAGGTCAGCGGCCACGTTTGGCAAGAAGACTCGAACTGGGGTTACGGCGGTCTGTTCGAAACTCCGGAAGCGCTCTTCTCGTTCTACAACAACCAAAACCGCGAAATGCGCGCGCTCATCGAAGCCGGTCTCTCGGCGGCCGTTTACACCCAAACGACCGACGTCGAAATCGAACTCAACGGTTTCATGACCTACGACCGCGCCGTCATTAAGTTCCCGGTCGACGCGATGCGCAAATCGAACGAAGCGCTCCGCCTCCCGGCTCCGGAAGTCAAAGTCGTCGTTCCGTGCTCGAAGAAAGACGCTCAAAAGTGGAGCTACACCTTCGAAAAACCGGCCGACAATTGGGCCGCCGTCGATTTCGACGCTTCCGCTTGGAAAGTCGGCGAAGCCGGGTTCGGCACGAAAGACACGCCGGACACGAACGTCCGCACCGTTTGGGACACGAGCGACATTTGGATTCGCCGCGACGTTGAAATCGCCGCCGAAGATATCGCCGACGTTACCCAACTCGTCGGTTACGGCTACCACGACGAAGATTGCGAAATCTACATTAACGGCGTCGAAGTCGCGAAATGCGCGAGCTACGCTTCCTACGGCTACCTCGGTTTGGACGCCGTCGCGCTGAAAAAAGCGCTGAAAGCGGGCAAAAACACGATCGCGATCCACTGCAAGCAAACCAAAGGCGGTCAATACATCGACTTCGGTATCATTCGCGAAATCCCGGCGACGAAATAAGTCGACCGATTAACGCTTTTTCCCTCGGCGGTCGCGCTCCGTCGACCGCCGACTAAGCGCGAGACGCCGCGACGTTCAACGCGTCGCGGCGTTTTTTACGTCTTTCTTTCTCCTTTCTCTTTTTTCTTCTTTCCCGGAAAGGCCCCCGTATGCCGCGCTCCCTCGAATCCCGTTTCGCCGTTACCTTTCGCCCCGACGGTTCGCTCGAGGTCGTCTCTTTCGACGCGACCGATTACAACGCGTCGTCGCTCGAAATCCCCGCCGAAATCTCCGGACGTCCCGTCAAGGCGCTCAAAATTTTCTTCTCCGAAGCGGACGACCTTGAACTCGAATCGCTCGTTCTTCCCGACGGTCTCGAACGCGTCGACGCCGGAACGTTTGAATCTTGCGACAAACTTAAAAAAATCGTTATCCCGGCGAACGTTCGCGAAATCGGCGACTTCGCGTTCGCGCATTGCTCGGCGTTGACGCAAGTCGTTATCCCGGCGAGCGTTCGCGAAATCGGAGACGGCGCGTTTTCGCATTGCTCGGCGCTAACGCAAGTCGTTATCCCGGCGAGCGTTCGCGAAATCGGAGAAAGCGCGTTTTCGCATTGCTCGGCGCTGACGCAAGTCGTTATCCCGGCGAGCGTTCGCGAAATCGGAGACGGCGCGTTCGAGCGTTGCGACGCGTTGCGGAACGTCGACGTTTCGCCGGAAAACCCGCGTTTTAAGAGCGTCGACGGCGTCCTATTCGACGCGGAAACGAAAACGCTCCTCCTCTATCCCGCCGATAAAGACGCGACCGTTTATCGCGTTCCGGACGGCGTCGAGCGAATCGGCTGCGAAGCGTTCGCCCACGTTAAACGGCTCGTCGAAGTTCGCTTGCCGACAAGCCTTAAATACGTCGAATACCAAGCCTTTTTCGGTTGCGTCGGTTTGACCGAAATCCTTCTCCCGGCAAACCTTGACTGGATCGACGGCTCCGCGTTCGCCGAGTGTTCGCGTTTTACCCAATTTAACGTCGATCCGGCGCATCCGTTCTTTGAAAGCGTCGACGGCGTTCTTTTCGACGCGCGGCTGAAAACGCTTCGCGCGTTCCCGGTCGGCCAAGACGCGACCGTTTATCGCGTTCCGGACGGCGTCGAGCGCGTCGGCCTCTTCGCGTTCTCGCATTCGACGCGGCTAACGGAAATCCTTTTCCCGGAAAGTCTTCGAAACGTCGACGATTTCGCTTTTTCCCACTGTTCCAACTTAACCCGACTCGATTTTCCGTCGGGCCTTCGCCAAATCGCTCGGACGATCGTCGCCGCCTGCTCGGCCCTCGCCGAGGTCCGTATTCCGGCGAGCGTTAAAAAAATCGACAAAAACGCGTTTTCCGCTTCCCTTACGTCCTCCGCTTCCGACGCGTTAACGTTAATCGTCGACGCCGGTTCGGAAGCGGAGCGGTTCGCGCGGGCCGCCGGAATCCGGTTCCAACTCGACGACGACCTCGACGACGGCTCTTCCCCCGACCGCGACGCCCTCCCTTCCGCCGACTTCGACGACGACCGCGACGTTTATTACGATCCCTACTTCGACGCCGGTTTCGACGACGCCCCTTAAAACGCGCCGACGCTCGTTTTATCCGCCGGTTCCGTTTCCCATCGTTTTTTCGGAAAGGCCCCGTATGCCGCGCTCCCTTGCCTCCTGTTTTAAAACGAACGTTCGCCCCGACGGTTCGCTCGAATTAACCTCTTTCGACGCGACCGATTACAACGCGTCGTCGCTCGAAATCCCCGCCGAAATCTCCGAACGTCCGGTCAAGGCGCTCGGCGATTTTTTCTCCGCCGACTCGGACAAAACGCTAACGTCGGTTCGACTTCCCGTCGGTCTCGAACGCGTCGGCGACTACGCGTTCGCCGATTGCAAACGTTTGTCGTCGCTCGTTTTTCCGTCGAGCCTCGCAGAAGTCGGCGTCGTAGCGTTCGAAGGTTGCTCGGCGTTAACGCAACTCGTTATTCCGGCGAACGTTCGCGAAATCGATTTCGGCGCGTTCGCGCGTTGCGCCGCGCTTGCGAAAATCGACGTCGCCCCGGAAAACACGCGCTTTCGGAGCGTCGACGGCGTTCTCTTCGACGCGGAAACGAAGACGCTCCTCGCCTTTCCCGCCGGAAACGACGCGACCGTTTACGTCGTCCCGGACGGCGTCGAACGAATCGCCGCCAAAGCGTTTTACGGCGCGGAGCGTCTCGTTGAAATCCGGCTCCCGGCGAGCCTCCGCGACGTCGGCGTCGAAGCGTTCGGCGCCTGCGCGTCGTTGACGCAAATCGTTCTTCCGAAAGGCGTTAAAAAGGTCGGCGACCACGCTTTTTCCGATTGTTCGGCGTTATCGGCGCTCCGTTTTCCGGCGTCGCTCGAAACGCTGGGAGACGAGCCGTTCGTCGGTTGCGCCGCTCTTTCGAAAATCGACGTCGTCCCGGAAAACCCGCGCTTTCGGAGCGTCGACGGCGTTCTCTTCGACGCGGAAACGAAGACGCTCCTCGCGTTCCCCCCCGGCGGCCCGGAACGTTGCGTCGTCCCGAACGGCGTCGAGCGAATCGCTTACGGCGCGTTCGAGTTTTCGCCGCGACTTGCCGAAATCGTTCTCCCGGAAAGCGTTCGAAGCGTCGGCGCCTACGCGTTTTACGAATGTTCCGGCTTAACCGCGATCCGTTTCCCGGCGGCGCTTTGCGAACTCGGTTACAGCGCGTTTTACCGTTGCGAAGCCCTTCGTCAAGTCGAGTTTGCGCCCGACGCGAACGGCCTGAAAACGCTTCCGGCCCAGGCGTTCGCTCGTTGCGCCGCGCTCCAAAACGTCGCGCTTCCGAACGGTCTTGAAACGATCGAGAATCTTGCGTTTTCCGACTGCGCCGCGCTTAGGGAAGTTCGCGTTCCGGCGAGCGTTAAGTCGCTCGACCCGTCGGCGTTCGACGGTTGTTCCGCCGCGCTAACGCTCGTCGTCGACGCCGGTTCGGCGGCGGAGCGGTTCGCGAAAAACGCCGGAATCCGGTTCCAAATCGCCGACGAAGCCGACGCTTAAAGCGCCCGGTTTGCGCAAATCGCCCAAAACTCCTCGAAACGCCGTTTCACCCAATTTTACTCAAACGCCCGACCGCTAAAACCGGCTGACAAAGCCGCAAAATTTCGTTTGACGCGGTCTTTTCCTTGACTTGCCGCGCTAAATTCGCTACAATATCGGTTGTTTTCCGCCGACTGTCGCCCAACTTGACGCGACCGCCGACGGCAAACGGTCGAGCGCGACCGTTTTTCGTTCGTTCCATTCCCCCTATTCACCCCAACTTGCCTATTCGCAACCGCGTCGTTACATCGAGTCGCCGCGCCCGTCCTCGGCGGCGCTCGGCGACGGAGCTTTGCAACTTCGGAGAAACTTTATGCGCGTCCCCGTTTTCCTATCCGCTTTCCTCGCCGCGACGCTCGGCGCCGCGACCGCCTTTTCCAACGACGGTAAAACGACCGTCTATCTCGACGACCTCGACTTGACCGCCGTCGAATGCGGTTACAAATCCGCCCAAGACGGCAAAACGGTCGACGGCAATCCGCTGATCGTCGCCGGCAAAACCTTCGAACGCGGCGTCGGCTCGCACTCGCCGGGCCGTCTCGTCGTTCGCCTCCCGGAAACCGGCTCGGTTCGCTTCATTACCGAAGTCGGAATCGCCGACGAAACGAACGGTCAAGGCCATATGGAGTTCCTCGCGTTCGCCGACGGTCAACTCGTTTGGCGCAGCGGGTTTATGAAGGGGAAAGAAGCGGCGAAAGTTTGCGAACTCGACTTGACCGGCAAGTCGACGCTTCTCCTCGAACTCGAAACCGGAACGGAAGGTTACGCCCACGACCACGCGGTTTACGGCGACGCGCGCTTTGAAGTTTCGGCGGAAGGCGCGGACGATCTCGCGATCGTTCGCCCGCTCTTCGTCGGCGCCGACGGCAAAATTTACGACGAAACAACCGACCCGCAAACGCTCGAAGCGGCGCGCGAATTTCTTTCGCTGACCCAACAAATCGCCGCCGGGCCGACGAGCGATTACGTCGCCAAAGACGCCCGCGATCCGGCGTCGACGATTCTCAAAACCGACCGCGACCCGCTCGACGTCGCGTTGCGCCGAATCGACCGTCTCGTCGAAGCGCTCCTCGAAACGCTCGACGAAAAGGAACTCGCCGCCGACGTCGCGACGCTCGCCGACCTCAAAAAACGCGCCGAAGCGACTCCGGTCGAACAAAAAGCGGAACGCCAAACCCTTTTTGTTGAAGCGGTTAAGCTCCGACGCTCCGTCGCGCTTAAAAACCCGCTCTTGACGTTCGACGATATTCTCTTCATCAAGCGCCACTACAATCCGGAGCCGGAGAAGCAAGGGAACCACATGTGCGACCAGTTCTTCGGTTTCCACGCGCGCCCGGGCGGCGGCCTTTACGTCCTGAAAAACGCTTTTTCGGACAAGCCGGAAGTCGTTAACGTCCTCGAAAACGCGGTCGTTTCGAACGGTCGCTTGAAGGGGCGCAAGCTCGACTCGAGCTGGGGCTTCCTCTCGCCGCACTTAACTTACGACGGCAAAACGATTTACTTCGCCGCCGCGGACACGTCGCCGCAACGCCACTCCTACGTTTGGACGGAAGACAACTGCTACCACCTCTTCCGCGTCAATATCGACGGAACCAACCTCGTTCAACTGACCGACGGCCCTTGGAACGACTTCGATCCTTACCTTATGCCGAACGGTCGAATCGTCTTTATCTCGGAACGTCGCGGCGGTTACGGTCGCTGCCACGCGCGCCCCTGCCCGAGCTACACGCTCCACTCGATGAACGCCGACGGAAGCGATATCGTTCCGCTTAGCGTTCACGAAACGAACGAATGGGCGCCGACGGTCGACGCCGCCGGGATGATCGTTTACACCCGTTGGGATTACGTCGACCGCGGTTTCAACCAAGCGCACCATCCTTGGGTTACGTTCCCGGACGGTCGCGACGCTCGCGCGATTCAGGGGAACTACTCCGAAAACGAACGTTCGCGCCCGCACTTCGAGACGACGTTGAACCAAGTTCCCGACTCCGTTCTCCTCTCCGGGACGGCGTCCGGGCACCACACGCAAAACTTCGGCTCCGTCATTTTGATCGACCCGACCGCCGAAGACGACGAAAACGGCGGCGACCCGATGGGGCCGATTCAACGAATCACGCCGGAACAGCTCTTCCCGGAAGCGGAGATCGGCACGCACGGCCCGCCGCACAACTTCGGCCAACCTTACCCGCTCAGCGAAGATTTCTTCCTCGTCGTTTACGACGCGTTCAGCGGTTCGGCCAAGGGCGAAGGGAACAAATACGGTCTTTACCTCCTCGACGCGTTCGGGAACAAGGTTCTCCTGCACCGCGACGAGAAAATCAGCTGCCAATGGCCGCGAGCGGTCGAGACGCGCCCGGTTCCGCCGGTCGTTCCGCACCAAACGCTCGTCGGGATTCCGGAAGCGCAAAAAGACCGTTTCGAAATCCCCGCCGAGTTGCCGAAAACCGCGACGATCGGCGTCGTCGACGTGTACAAAACGAACCGTCCGTTCCCGGAAGGAACGAAAATTAAAGAGTTGCGCGTCGTTCAAGTTCTCCCGAAAACGACTTGGAACGCGAACCAGCCTTGGATCGGTTACGCCGGCGAAAACGGCGCCCGCAAGGTTCTCGGCACGGTTCCGGTCGAGGAAGACGGGAGCGTTCGTTTCGAAGCGCCGACCGGCGTTCCGTTCTACTTCCAAGCGTTGGACGAAAACGGCGTCGCGGTCCAAACGATGCGGAGCGCCGCTTACGTTCACCCGGGCGAAACGCTGACCTGCCTCGGCTGCCACGAAGGCCGCCACAACACGGCGCCGAACGCCGACGTCGCCGCGCCGCTCGCGTTCCAACGCGCGCCGTCGCAAATCAAGCCGGACGTTCCCGGTTCGAACCCGTTCAATTTCCCGCGCTTAGTGCAGCCGATTCTCGACCGTCATTGCGTCGACTGCCACGCCGAAAAAGCGAAAGCCGGCGAAACGTTCGAACTCGGTCGCGGTCCGGAAGGCCAATACTTCACGACGTCGTATTTCAACCTGCGTCCTTACGTTTACGTCGCCGGGAACGGGAACAACAACCCGAGCGCTCCGATGAAGGAACAACCGACGCACGGCGGCGCTTGGAACAGCTTCGCTCCGGCGCGCACGTTCCCGGGCCAATTTGGCGCCAACCGCTCCCGACTTTGGCAAGTCCTGAAAGAAGGGCACTACGACGTGAAACTTTCCGACGAGGAAAAACGCGCGCTCGCCCTTTGGATGGACAACAACTGCGACTTCTTCGGCGCTTACGAAATGGAGTCGCTCGACGCGCAACGTCGCGGCGAAGTCGTCGTTCCGACGCTCGAATGACGGGCGTTTCGGTTAACCGCCGCTAAAAAACGTTCAAAATCGTTAAAAAACGCTAAAAACCGCGTCGGAGCGGAGCCGTTTTCCGCTCCGACGTTTCCCCTTTAAACGCTTTTCCCGACGTTTTTCGTTTTTTTTTCGGAAGCGTCGACGTTTCAACGTTTACACGAGGTTTAAGATGAAAATTTCGAAAACGACCCTCGCTCTTTCGACGAGCGTTCTCCTTTGCGGCGCCGTCGCGTTTGCCGCCGAACCGAAAACGACCCTCTTCTCCGACCTCGGCGCCGCCAACTACACGCCGGACGGAATGACGGTCGCCGACTTCGACCCGAACGTTCTTTACCTGAACGTCCCGAACTTCGGGCGAATGGACGCCGATATGAAGAAAGCCGACTCGGCGCAGGGCGGTTATCTCGTCGCGGTCGCGAAAGACGGTTCCTTTAAAAAGGTTCTCGACTACCCGATTTTGAAGTCGACCGGTCAATGCGGCCCGATGGGGCTCGACTTCGGCCCGGACGGCGACCTTTACGTTTGCGACAACCAATATTTCCATTCTAAAGACTTCCAATCCCGCATTTTGCGCGTCGTTTTCAAAGACGGCAAAGCGACCGGCGAAATCCAAACGGTCGTCGAAGGGTGCAAGCTCGCGAACGGTATCGTTTGGAGCGGCGACAAGATGTTCTACACCGACTCCTGTTTCGACCTCGAAGACGGGACGAACGGAATCGTCGGTTCCGGCGGTCTCTTTATGATCGACGCTAAAGAAGCGACGAAAGCGGGCCGCGACGGCGTCGCGCCGATCAAAATCTCGGCGACTCCGGACGATCCGCGTTGCTTGGCGGCGCCGAAAGTCGTCAAGCTCGGTCGCGGCGACAATACCGGCGCGGACGGTTTGGCGGTCGACAAAAACGGCGTCGTTTGGTTCGGCAACTTCGGCAACGGCTTCGTTTACGCCGTTTACCCGAACGCCGACGGCACGTACCCGCGCAACCAAGAAGTCGTCGTTTTCGACGCGACGAAACAAACCGGCGTCGACGCGGGCGCGTTCAAGGGCGTTCGTCTCGAATGCTGCGACGGGATGCTTTACGACGCGGAAGCCGACCGCGTTCTCATCAACGACTCCTGCAACAACGCCGTTTGGGCGTTCGCGCCGGTCGCCAAGGGGCAAAAAGTCGACCCGCAAATCGTTCTGATCAACGGCGACAACGACGGAATGGACGGTCTCCTCGACCAACCTTGCGAAGCCTGCCGTTTCGGCGACAAAATGATTTTCGCGAACTTCGACTGGCCGTTCCCGGGCCTCAAAAACAGCAAGGTCGACCCGCCGGGGACGCTCTCCGGAATCGATTACGCCGTTCTGAAAGCGCAATACAAGAAAGCCGACGCGAAAAAATAATCGCGACGTCCCCCGCTTAACCGTTTGTTAGCGCAAAACTTAACGCGCCGACGTTTCGACCGCGAAGCGTCGGCGCGTTTTTCTTGCGTCGCGTCGACGATTTTGTCGAGAAAAAATTTGACGCCGCCGACGCGCCGCGTTATAATAAACGAGTTCCGTTCGTCGGGCTCGCTTTTTTGCGTTGTTTTCGACGCTTCGGCGGTTTAGGCAACTTAAGCGATTTAGCGCTTTTCGCGTCGCCCGTCCAACCGCCGACCGCCCGCGAACCGCGTTTTTCTTTTCCACGTTAAAAGTTCCGTTTAATCCGTTATTTTACGAGGTTTGCGCATGTCGTCCGCCGTTAATCGCACTTACTTATTTTACATCGTTATCGTTTCCGCGCTCGGCGGTCTCCTCTTCGGTTTCGACTCCGGCGTCGTCTCCGGCTGCGAAAAAGCGATTCAAACCGAGTACGGTTTGGACGGTTTTTGGCACGGCTTCACGGTCGCGGTCGCGCTGATCGGGACGATTATCGGCGCGTTCGGCATCGGCCGTCCGACCGACGTTTTCGGACGCAAGCCGATTTTGATCGTTATGGCGGTCTTTTACTTCGTTTCGGCGGTCGGTTGCGCGTTCGCGCCGAACTGGGCGACGCTCGTCTTCATGCGTTGGCTCGGCGGTCTCGCGATCGGCGGTTCGTCGGTCGTCGTTCCGCTTTACATCGTCGAATCGGCGCCGGGCCCGATGCGCGGTCGTTTGGTCGCGCTGAACCAGTTGAATATCGTCCTCGGTATTCTCGTTTCCTACGTCTCGAACTATTACGTCGCGCAAATCGACCCGAACGGCGCGCTCGGCGGCGCTTGCGAAAGCCTCGCGGCTTGCTTTACGTCGACGGCGCTTCCGTTCGAGTCGATTATTTGGCGGCTCCAACTCGGCGTCGAGGCGTTCCCGGCGGCGCTCTTCTTCTTCCTCCTCTTCACGATTCCGGAAAGTCCGCGCCAACTCGTCCGCTTTGGACGAACGGAAGAGGCGAAGAAAGTTCTCGCCCGCATCGGCGACGTTTCCCCCGAAACGACGCTCGTCGAAATCTCCGCGTCCCTTGCGAAAGCCGAAGGCGGCCAAAACGTTCCGCTCTTCCAAAAGGCTTACTTTACGCCGATTTTCCTCGCTTGGGCCGTCGCGATGTTCAACCAAGTTTCTGGGATCAACGCGATCAACTATTACGCGCCGCGCATTTTCGAAATGTTCATCGGCAAGCAAGCCGCGCTCGGCGTTACGATCGGGCTCGGCGCGGTCAATCTTTTGGCGACGATCGCCGCGCTCTTCTTAATCGACCGTTTCGGCCGCCGTTTCCTGCTGATGTTCGGCGCCGTCGGCACGACGATTACGCACCTGTTGGCCGCTTGGCAAATCGGGCTCGGCGACGCGGCGAACTCCTTTATCGTCGTTCCGGCGATTTTGGGCTTCATCGCCTTTTTCGGCGTCTCGCAAGGCGCGGTCATTTGGGTCTTTATCTCGGAAATTTTCCCGAACGCCGTTCGGGCGAAGGGCCAAGCGCTCGGCAGTTTCACCCACTGGTTTATGTGCGCCGCCGTTAGCTGGACGTTCCCGATGATCGCCGAAACGTCCGGTCAATACGCGTTTTACTTCTTCGCGTCGATGACGGCGCTCCAGTTCTTCTTCGCTTGGAAGCTAATGCCGGAAACGAAGGGCGGAACCATCGAGAACGTCGAGGAACGCTGGAAGCCGAAAGCCGACAAAGCCGCGTAAACCCCGCGACTTAGCCGTTTAACGACGCCGCGACGCGCCTTCCCCGCCGTCGCGGCGCCGCCGTTTCGCGTTTCTAATTTCCCGCTCCGTTTTCCCGTCCAATTTTTCGCGCCGTTTTCCCAATCCTCCCATTTTTCCTTTTTCCCGAAAGACGCCGCCCGATGACCGCCCCGCTTAGCGAACGTTTAACCGCCCTGCGCGACTTTATCGTCGCCAAGAAACAAGCCGCTTTCCGCCGCGACGTCGATTGGGACGCCGCCCTCCCGAACCGCGCCGACCTAACGACCGCCCGTTGCGCCCGCGCCGCCGAAGGCTTAATCGCCGTCCTCGACGAAGAGGCGAAGACGCCCGTTTTCCTCCCCGGCGAACGAATCGCGCTGACCCGAACGGTTCGCAACCTCCCGCCGCGCTGTTCCGACGCGGAAATGGAAACGTTGCGCAAATCGGCGTATTTACACGAGATGGGCGTCGTTTTCAACGTCAGTCCGAATTACGCCGCGACGATCGCCGTCGGGCTCGACGCTCGCCGCGCCGAAATCGTCGAACGACTTGAACAAGCGCAAACCGAATCGGACGCCGAAGGAATCGACTTTTTGACCGCCGCTCGCGACTCGATCGACGCGATTCTCCGCCTCGCCGAGTCGTACCGCGCCGCCGCCGAGAAAGCCGGACTGACCGAAATCGCCGAAACGTTTGCGCAAGTCCCGCGCCGCGGAGCGCGAACCCTCCTCGAAGCGTTCCAATTTTTCCGAATTTTGCATTATTCCCTTTGGTGCGAAGGCGCGTATCACAACGGCGTCGGGCGGTTCGACCAAATTTTCGCCCCGTATTTGGACGCCGACCTCGCCGCCGGAAGGCTCGACCGCGACGGCGCGCTCGAGCTGGTCGCCGAATTTTTCCTCTCGTTCAACCGCGATTCCGACCTTTACGTCGGCGTCCAACAGGGGGACAACGGCCAAAGTTTGATGCTCGGCGGGTGCGATTCGACCGGCGTCGACGCGTCGAACCTCTTGACGGAACTCGCGTTGGAGGCTTGCGGTCAAAATCGCCTTATCGACCCCAAAATCAACCTCCGCGTTTCGTCGGCGACGTCGTTCGACTTGCTGAAAAAGGCGACCGAGCTAACGCGTCTCGGACTCGGCTTCCCGCAATACGCCAACGACGACGTCGTTATCCCCGGCCTCGTCAAACTCGGGTACGACCTCGCCGACGCTCGCGATTACACCGTCGCCGCTTGTTGGGAGTTCGTTATCCCCGGCGTCGGAAGCGACGTTCCGAACGTCGCGGCGGTCTCCTTCCCGGCGGCGGTCGACGCGGTTCTCCGTTCCCCGGAAGCGACGCAAGCGGCGGAAAACAACGACTTCGACGCTTTCCTCGCGCTCTTCCGAGCGGAGCTTTTCCGCCGCGCCGACGAAATCGCCGAGTCGCTCGAACGCTTCGACGTTCTCCCTTGTCCGCTCGTTTCGCTCCTTTGCGACGGTCGCGTCGAGGCGGCTCGCGACGCGGCGTCCGGCGGCAAGTACGTCAATTTCGGGATACACGGAACCGGCGTCGCCCCGGCGGTCGACTCCCTTTTCGCGATCAAGCGGCTCGTTTTCGACGAAAAACGCGTTAGCCCGGCGCGTTTCGTCGAAATTCTCGACGCCGACTTCGACGCCGAGCGCTTCCCGGAAGCCGCCGAACTCCTCGCTCGCGCCCGCCGCCTCCCGAAAATGGGAAACGACGAGCCGGAACCGGACGCGCTCGCGGTTCGCCTTCTCGCCGACTTCGCCGATTCTTGGGAAGGGCGGCGCAACTGCCGCGGCGGCGTCTTCCGTCCCGGAACCGGTTCGGCGATGTATTACCTTTGGCACGCGAACGAACTCCCAGCGTCCCCGGACGGTCGGCGGCGCGGCGAGCCGTTTCCGGCGAATTACGCGCCGTCGCTCGGCGTTCCGATTCGCGGCCCGGTCGGCGTCGTCGCGTCCTTCGCCAAGCCGGACTTAACCCGCGTCGTCAACGGCGGCCCGCTGACGCTCGAACTGCACGACTCCGTTTTCGCGTTCGCCGACGGCGTCGAAAAGGTCGCTCGGCTCGTCCAATTTTTCGTCAAACGGGGCGGCGCGCAGATGCAGCTCAACGCCGTTAACCGCGACCGCCTCCTCGACGCGCAAAAAAATCCGGAACAATACCGCAACTTGATCGTTCGCGTTTGGGGTTGGAGCGGTTACTTCGTCGAACTCGACCGGCCTTACCAAGATCAAATCCTCCGCCGCGCCGAAACGACGTTCCCGACGTAACGCCGCCTCCTTGCCCCGTCCCCCCAAACCGCCCAATTCAACGCTTAATCGCCCGCCCGTCCGCCGTTCTCGCTCCCCGTCGTTCGCCGAATGTGCGATTTTTCCCGAAAATCCGCCGCCAATCCCGCCGAAATCGCCGCGTCCGACCGCCCGCCGCGACCGGTTCGCGGCCTTATTTTCGAAGTTCGCGAGTTCGCGCTGCACGACGGCCCCGGCGTCCGAACGAGCGTTTTTTTTAAAGGCTGCCCGCTCCGCTGCCGTTGGTGTCATAATCCGGAGAGCCAAGCGCCGACGCCTGAGCTTTTGCTAAACCGTTCGCGCTGTTCGGGTTGCGGCGCTTGCGAGAAAATTTGCGACGCGGCGTTATCCCCCGACCGGCGCTCAAAGTGCGTCGCTTGCGGACGTTGCGTCGACCTTTGCCCGCAAGGCGCGCGCAACCTTTGCGGTTGGGAAACGGACGTCCCGACGCTCGTCGAGCGGCTCCTTCGGCGTCGCGACCTGTTCGAGCTTTCCGGCGGCGGCGTTACTTT